>NZ_BCPO01000171.1:0-81709 GCF_016586105.1 Burkholderia sp. E168m15 | reverse complement strand
GGCTGGAAAGTGAGTGTCGGGCCTGCGGCGCAGGTCGCGCGGCTTCCTGAGCGTCCATGGTGTGCGCTGGCACCGCTTGCCGCTGCAGCCGTGGCGGTGGGCGAGGTGTTTGCTTCGTTCGCGCGTATTAGCGTAGCGGCTGCACGCCGCGCCATCGGATTTTCGTTGTGGCGACCGGACTTGCCGGATGATTCGTCCGACTCGATTGGGGGCGCCATTGACGAAGCCCCGGTGGAGCTTTCCTGCTTCGGGTTGGGCCACCTTGGACAAGCCTACCTTTGGGCACTCGCATGTCTGCCGCTTTCTACCACCAAAGGCTCAAGAATCTATCTATGCGACGACGACCTGGTCGAATCGCCGAATCTGGAAACGGGCGCTCTATTGAATGGCGACACGCTCGGACACCCCAAGACCCGTGTGGTGTCGGAATGGCTTATGAAGCGCGGATTCGATACCCGGCTGATTGAGCGGTTCGTAGATGGGAATTATCGTCGAAGTGATCGTGAGCCCGTGATTGCGCTGTCGGGATTCGACGACAACGAGGCGCGTCAGTGGTTAACCCAAGCGGGCTTTCCGTTGATCTTCGATTCGGGCTTGGGCGGCGAAGTCGGAACTTTCGATTCCGTAGCTGTGCATACGTGGCCGAACCGGCGGCCTGCGGCTGACTTGTGGCCACTTGAGAGCGCGCAGGCGCGCCGGGAAAGGGAAGAACGGGCGCGTCGCCGGGCGGAGGCGAACCAGGGCTACGGCGCGCTTGCGCCGGACGAATGCGGTCGCGTTCTGGTCGCAGGCAAGTCAGTCGCGGTTCCGTTCGTCGGCGCTGTGTCATCTGCTTTTGTTCTATCGGAGATGCTGCGCACGCTTAACGCTGGCCCTGCCTTCTATGACGCGAGGTTTAGGGTATGCGCGCTCTCTGACCGCTCCCTGACCGCATCGCTACGGTCCGGGCAGGCAGATCCCGTGAGCGGCATTCGTTGCCAGCAACTCGCTTGTTCCTGAGATCCTCGGAGATCAGCCAGACTGAATTTATCAAAGGAAGCTTCGTGGCCGAGACACAGCATCTTGTCGGACGCATGCATATAGCGACGTCGAAAGGCTGCTTTGGAGAAGTCCGAAGGTCGCTTGTGGGTCGATCTGCGCCGGTCGTGCGTCACAGGGCGGCGGCCGGCCGCGTTCGGCCATGTCCGGACATTGGCATGCCGTTCCTCGGTGGCCGCCTTGCCGACAGCTTCGGACGTTGAGCGTCGACGATCTTCGCCGGCATCGCAGCGTGAGAAAACGCGTGGCAAGTAGTGAGGCGTTTTGCAGTTGAGCTAGACGTTCGCGAGGAACTTATAACGTGCCCTTCCTCTGGTCTTCGGACAGCTTCAAGACAGGCGGCAATCTGAGCAGATTTTCAGGCTGAACCCTTTCCCAGAGGCCTTTGTTGCCCAGTGCTCGTCCCAACTCGTCTTCGCGCCTGAGCCATTGTTCGACCGTCCTGATTCGCCCGGGATGAATTTCGTCGAGCAATGCGTAGTCTCTTTTGATGATCCCGTACTTCCACAGATTCCAGAAGCCGGTGAAGTTTTCGCGGAAGCTCATCGTACTTTTGTCGCGGAGATCGGCGTTATATCCGGAAGGCAAATCGGCTGCGGCCTTGAGCGGTCCGCTCCAGTATGCTTCGAGGTCGGTATCGATATATTGCGCGGGATGTCCGGTCACGGCTTCGAACGCCTCGGCAAGCTTCGCATACTCGACATGATCGATCGCGACCTCGAGATGCATGCCATTCGCACGCTCCGGATTGTCGAAAAGCCAACGTGCGTAGTACCCGCAGTCCTCGAACGCTACATGCGGGACGGCGCCGTCACCGAGTGGTACCCGCCACGTAACGACGCCGCTTTCCACGGACGGCGTCATCGGTGTCATTGCCGAGACGGCCATCTCCATATACGGACCGGTCGTAAGCAGCGCGGCGCCCATCCGGTCACGGTTTGTCAGGTTCTGGAACAGAATCCATTCCCCTACGCGGCCCTTGCCGTCATAGTGGCCTGTCCGAAACCGGGAATCGTATCCGGACCTTTTGAGCGCGTAATCGAGGTTTCCATATACGAAGAACTTGACATCTTCTTCGATGGCTATTTCATAGCATCGGATGGCCCAATAAATCTCAGTCTTCTCCCCGGTGTTGAATCCATCGAGATTGATATACGCTGCGCTGCAATTACGAAAACCGTCACGCAGGACCGCTTCATCGGCAAACGTGCCCTTCACGATCGAGACGTTCCCCAGAGTGGAGAGCTCGATGGCCCGTCGCGATTCAGGATCTCGGCTCAAGGCGCGCACGGCATATTTGCCGTCGGCGACGAGCGCCCGGATGACGGGCAATCCCTGTGCGCCCGTTCCACCGATGACGAATATGGTCGAGGGGACCCGTGAAGACATGTTTGTTTACGCTGGTATGAGTTGGATAGATTTGCCGACCGCTACGCGCCGATGGCACGGATGTCAGCTTCATATGGCACCGGGCACCGGTACGCCGACCACTCGCCCGTGAACTTCTTTCGAGATGCCGAATTGCGGTCTGCGCGATATTTCATCGAAGCATTCATACGACACTGCGGCCCTAACCGGCCGCCTTCGCCGGACCGCGCGCCGCGACTGCGCGTGGTTGCCGGCCACGTTGCAGCAGAAACACACCACCGAGGATTGCGCCCATCGCGAACAGTTCGACTGCGCCGATCGGTTCCTGCGCAAGCCACGAACCCATCAGCAACGCAACGACCGGTGGAATGTACGTCACGCTGGACGCGGCCACTGCTCCGAGCCGTCCGACGATGAAGTAATAAAGGATGTAAGCGATCCCGGTGCCCGTCAGACCGAGTCCCAGCACGAGGCCGAGCAGCGCTCGCGCATCGCTCGTTACACGCGCGATGCCGTCGAAATTCGTGACACAGCCGATCAGGACCAGTGCGAAGCCGATCTGCCACGTCGACAGCGCGAGCGGCGAGAGGTCCAGGCCGGAAAGAAAGCGGCGCGCGTACACGAACGAGCAGCCCACGCTCAGTGAGCCGGCAACCATATAGCCGACTCCGAGCAGGTTGACGCCAGCCGCGTGCGCATTCCACGGGCGCGCGATCAGCAGTACACCGACGAATCCGCTGGCGATGCCCGCAATCATTCGCGCGTTCGGTCGCTCCTCGCGCAGCAGCGCCCATGCGCACAGGAAGGAAAAAAGCGGGATGGCGCCGCTTAGCATCCCGGCAATGCTCGAGAACAGCAGCCCGGCCCCTTTCGCGAACGCGTAGTAGTAAATCACGGTCGCAAGCAGCGACATCACCACGAAGTGGTGAGCGTGCCGAAGATGGCGCCATTTGAGCGCCTTAGTGAATAGCGCGACCGTGAGCAGCGGGATGAAGCCGAAAAGCACGCGCAGGAAGACGATCTGACTGGCAGCCAGATCGACGCTCGCCCACTTCATGAACAGGAAGTTGGTGCCCCAGATGAACCCGAGGGCGGCGAAGGCGAAATAGGCGGGATTCATGTCAGCGCACCAGGAAAGCGGATGAAGTCCCGATTGTGTTCCGCACCGGCTTGCTCTACAAATGATTTAATGTCGACTATGGAATAGAAAAACTAAGCTATGCGATCGATTCCTCCGCTGAAAGCCCTGCCTGCCTTCGAAGCTGCCATGCGGCACGGCAGTTTTACTCTTGCATCCCGGGAACTGAACGTGACGCCTGGTGCGATAGGGCAGCAGATTCAGAAGCTTGAGGAATGGCTCGGCGTTGCCCTGTTCGTGCGCCAGATACGGCAGGTAACGCCGACAGAGGATGGTCGCGCCTACTTCGCGCAGATTCAACCCGCCCTGGCAGAGCTTATTCATGCGAGCCATCGCATTCGTGAGCGTCGCGGTAGCGGCGTGCGGTTGTCGATGCCGCCGAGCTTCGCTGCCAAGTGGTTCGCCCCACGCATGGCCGACTTCCTGCAGGCAAACCCCGGGATTGCGCTGAGCCTGAGCACATCGACAACGATGGTCGACTTCGAACTGGATGACGTCGATCTCGCGGTTAGGCATTTCGACGGGATGGATGCACGACTATCCGTTCAACTGCTGTGCCATGACGAGGCACGCGCGTATTGCCATCCGGTATACGCGAAGCAGCGCCGATTGAAGCGCCCCGACGATTTGCGCACGGCGACACTGCTCCATAACACGCTACACCCGCACTGGGCCACGTGGCTTGCTCGATTCAGCGGTCTCGACGGTTCGCAGATCGAAACCATTACCGGTATCCGGTTCGACCAGTCGTTGATAGCGATCGACGCCGCAGTGCGCGCGCAAGGCGTTGTGCTTACCAGCCCCCTGCTGGTAGAAGCGGAACTGGCTCGTGGAGAACTGATTGAGCCATTCGATAATGCGCTTGCGTTGGACGCCGGATATTACCTCGTCCATCCCGCCAGTGCCGGAACCAAACAGGCGGTTCAATTGCTCAAGGCGTGGTTTACCGACAGCATCGCCAGGGGATGTGCGCAGCGTGGAGGCTACTTCTAGCCGTCGAATTATTGTCTCAATGACTGCTGTCGGCTCTAATGCCGACGCCGGATAATGCGATTCCGACCGGCAACAATGGGTCGTTCAGAGTCGTTCGCGGCGCGCCAGAATGGCCATTCGCTGTCTCGTACAGCTCCTGACGTTGGGCTGCATGCGCAAGCAGGATAGGGAACCTTATCGCTACGGTACGATTGTCGGTTCAAGTTCAGGTTTGGCACAACGCGTGACCGCCACTGACGGCGCCGCGGAGGAGTTGACACCGGTCTTCGCAGCCGCGGCCAGTGACAACTTTTATTCGCAAACGGAGATAATCTAAATCTGGTTTACGGTTGTCCGGCAGGTTACTCCACCACCTTGAACAGGCGGTTCTTGTTGATCACGCCGACTTTCGTCTGTTTGCCGTCGTCGTCAGCGGCGGGCCGCAGATGCCGATCGTCGAGCGTCGGCCCCGTATAGCGGCTGCGCGGCCGGATCACCTTGCCGACGCGCAGCTGCTCGATGCAGTGTGCGAGCAGTCCGACGCTGCGCGCGATCGAGAACAGCCCGAACGCCGCATCGCGCGGCAACTGAAGCTGCACCGACAGCATCGCCAGCGCGACATCGATGGTCGGCCGCTGGCCGGTGAGCGTCGTGACCTTGTCGACGAAGTGCGCGAGTTCCGTCGGCGGATCGAGCCGCGCAAGCAGCGCGTCCGCGCGCGGATCGCCGTCGGGGTAAAGATGATGGCCGAAACCGGGAATCGGGATCGCGGACTTCAGGTGATGATCGACGACGCGCTCGGCACCCAATCGTTGCACGTCGTCGAACACCGCACGTACGCGTCCCGACGCGTCGCCGTGCAGCGGCCCCGACAACGTCGCGAGCCCCGTCAGCAGGCAGCCTGCCAGCGACGCGCCGGTCGATGCGGTGATGCGCGCGGCAAATGCCGAACTCGTGATCTCGTGATCGGCGACCAGCACCATCGCGCGGCGCAACAGGTCTGCGCCATGGCTGTCGAGGCCCCAGCCGGCCGCGAGCCGCTGATGGGTGTGAAGCGGGCTTGCGCCGGCATCGTCGTGCGCGCCGAACGCGCGCGACACGATCGCGACGAGCTGCCCGGCCTCGATGTGCAGTGCGCTGTCGAGACGGCCGAGCGTCGAGTGCCCGTGCGCGGCCAGCGTCGCGAGCATGGTGAACGCGCATTGCCGGTCTCGCTCGCCGGGCGGTAGTGCCAACGCGGGCGGATCGAACGACACGGGCGTGGTGGCCTGCCAGAGCAGCGCGGCCGTCTCCTCGAGCGTGGCGGTGTCTGCGAGCTGAACGCTGTCGCGCCCGCGATACCACGCGCGTCCTTTCGAGAACGTGGTGATGCCGCTGTAGATGCACGGCTCGGCGCCAAAGATCGTGCTGGCCGCGAGCGCCGCTCGCTTGCGGCCGACCTGTTTCTTGCGGCACAGCGCGACCACATCCTCGGCCCGATACAGGCTCTTGCGCGGATCGTCGGGATCCTGCATCACGGCAATGCTGCCGCGGCTCGCGTACGCGTAGACGGTCTGCGCCCGCACGCCGAGCCGCCGCGCCGCTTCCGTCAGGGTGATCCAGTTCTGCATGGGGAGTCGTGATGAGGATGCGGCCGGTGCGCGGCCGCTTGCGCCGACTATAGACCGGGTTCAGTTGAATGTCATCTCGGCCGGGCGCCGCTCCAGCACCTCGACGAGGATGTCGCCGGGCGCGCGCACGAAACAGCCGCGCACGCCGGCGCGGATCCGCGTGACGGGCTGGACGATCTCCGCGCCGTTGTCGACCAGATGCGCGTAAGCCGCATCCAGATCCTCGACAAGCACGCCCAAGTGGTCGATCCCTTGCATGCGCGCGCCGTCCGGCACGATCGCCGGACATGCGTCCGGCAGCGCCGTGATGAAGAGGTTGATCGCCCCGATCCGCAGGTCGACGCGGCCGGGGCGCCGCACAATTTCGGCGTTCAGGCAGCGCGCGAACCACGCGGCGGTGGCCTCGGCATCAGCCGAGCAGAGTTGCAGGTGATCCCATTTGAATTCGATCATGGTCGTGTGCGGTACGTGCAGTGGAGCGTAAAAGGGGGCGAACCGGGTCAGAGCTCGATACGCGACAGCTTGCCGAGCAGCACCGAGTACGACAGCGTGCCGAGGAGGCAGATCGCACCCATCAGGTTCAGCGCCCAGAAAAAGTTGCCGGTGTGCTGCGTCACGTAGCCGATCATCAGCGGCGTGGTGACGGCTGCGATATTCGCGGCGAGGCTCGTGATGCTGCTGGTGAGCCCGACATAGCGTTTCGGCGCGATCTCGGACACCGCCGCCCACGACATCGAGCCGATTCCCTGTGCGAAGAACGCGACGGTTAGGATCGCGATCACCAGCGCGTTCGACTGCACGAAATTGACGAGCACGATCGATGCGCCGAGGAAGGTACCGATCACGAGGGGCGCCTTGCGCGACGACGACATTGATACGCCGCGCCGGATGCAGAGATCGGACAAATAGCCCGCGATAAGGATACCGAGCGTCGCGCCGATGAACGGCATCGCCTGGAAGAAACCGACCTTGATCATCGACATGTGCCGTTCCTCGACAAGGTAGGTCATGAACCAGGTCGTGAAGAACACCAGCAGCGTGTTGTTGCAGAACTTGCCGAGACAGATCGCGAGGATCTGCCGATAGCCCAGCAGGCGCAGCGCCATGCACCAGTCGAATCGGTCGCGCGCGGTCACTACCGGCTGCCCTTCGGTGATGTACTGCAGCTCGGCCGCGTTGACGCGTGGATGGCGCGACGGATCGCGATAGAGCCGGTACCAGACGACGCTGAACAGAATGCCGAACGCGCCGGTCGCGAAGAACACGGTACGCCAGCCGAACGCGGATGAGATCCACAGCAGCAGCCCGGTGAAGAGCGGCGTGCCGATGTACTGACCCATCACGTACACGCTCGTCGCGAAGCCACGCTCCTGGACCGGGAACCACATCGTCACGGCGCGCGCGTTCGACGGAAACGCGGGCGCTTCGAGCGCGCCCATCGCTAGCCGCGAACCGAGCAGCATGTGATAGCCGTGCGCGAGCCCTTGCGTGAGCGTCGCCAGCGACCATCCGACGAGCGACAGCGCATACGCGACGCGCGAGCCCAGCATATCGGCGAGCACGCCTGCCGGCAGCAGCGCGATAGAGTATGCGAGGCCGAACACCGCGAACAGCTCGCCCATCTGCACGCGGGTAAGCGCGAGATCCTTCGACAACGCCGGAGCGACGATACCGAGCGCCGAGCGATCGACGTAGTTGAGGACGGTGGCCACCAGCAGCATCGACAGCACGCCGTAGCGCACCCGCGATCGCCTGGCGGCGCCTGCGTGCGCGTCGAACCCGCGCATGACCGAAACCTGTTCTTCAGCGGTTTTCAATGTCGTCTCCTGTTTTGTGATGGTTGTGCTGGTGCACCTGCCGCGTGTGCCGGCGCGCGTCCGGTCAGCCGCGTCCGACGAAGGGCATCGCGCTTGCCATGATCGTCATGTTCAGAATGTTCGCTTCGAGCGGCAGGCTCGCCATCTGCACGATCGCGCTCGCGACATGCACGACGTCGACGCGCGGCTCGGGCGCGATGCGGCCGTCGGCCTGCAGCACGCCGCTGTCCATGCGCTCCGTGAGCGAGGTCGCGGCGTTGCCGATATCGATCTGGCCGCAGGCGATGTTAAACGGTCGACCGTCGAGGGCAAGCGAACGCGTGATGCCGAGGACCGCGTGCTTCGTGGCCGTGTACGCGATCGTGTGCGGGCGCGGCGTGTGCGCGGAGATCGAACCGTTGTTGATGATGCGGCCGCCTTGCGGCGTCTGGCGCTTCATCTGGCGCCACGCGGCGCGGGCGCACAGGAACACGCCGGTCAGGTTGGTGGCGACCACGTCGTTCCAGAACTCAAGCGAATAATCGTCGAGCGGCACGGCGCCTGCGTTGCGGCCCGCGTTGTTGAACAGCACGTCGAGGCGGCCGAAGTCATGCGCAATCCGCGTGAAGCTCGCATCGACCGACGTTTCGTCGGACACGTCGGTTGGAATCGCCGCTGCGACGCCCCCGGCCAGCTCGATGATCTCTTGCGTCGCGAGTAGCGGATCGATGCGCCGGCCGAGCAGCGCGACGCTGAAGCCGGCTTGCGCGAGCGCTACCGCAGCGGCCTGTCCGATGCCGGTGCCGGCACCCGTCACCGCCGCGATTTTTTTCTCTGCCTGCATTTTCACGCCCTCGTCTTCAGTCCGTTGAACATGCAAAAAGCATTGCGCGGCGACGATTTCGCAGCAATCTTGATTCTTTCAATCAATATCAACCGCCCCGTCCAGACAGGCTGGCGTCAGGGTTTTCCTGAGTTCGCGGCTGCGCTGTTCGCGCGCCGGCACGGCATCGCGCATGGCAGAGGACATGATCGGAATCGGTCGATCATCCGGTCGCTCAATGCCGCGCGGACATGTTGATCGAACCAATCAATATTGACCTGCGCCGACTGCGCTTCGTAGGCTGTGTTCCGTTATCCGAACCAAGGACGAGACCATGCCTGACAACAATCGCACCCAGCTGCTGGTTGCGCGACGCGTTCCCGCCGCGGTGGCCGCGCGTGCGGCGGCCGAATTCAACGCCTATGTAACCGACGCCGACATGGACGCGCCGTCCGTCGTCGAGTTCTGCAACCGCTACGAGACGCCGGCGGTGCTGATCGGCAAGAAATCGGGGCTGCAGGCCGAGCACATCGCAGCATTGCCGCCGAGCGTGAAGATCATCGCGAACGCGAGCGCCGGGTACGACCACATGGATGTCGCTGCCGCACGCGCACGCGGAATTGCGGTCAGCAACGCCCCCGATGCGCTGACCGACTGCACGGCCGATTTCACGATGCTGCTGGTGCTGGCCGCGTGCCGGCGTGCATCGGAGTACGAGCGTATCGTGCGCGCGGGGTGGGGAAAGTCGTTCGGCATGACCGACATGCTCGGCACGCGCGTGAACGGCAAGACGCTCGGAATCGTCGGTTTCGGGCGGATCGGCCGTGCGGTCGCGCAGCGCGCTCGCGGCTTCGGGATGAAGATCGTCTATACCGACCGGCGTCCCGCGCCGCCCGAGATCGAGGCCGGTGCACGCTATTGCGCGGATCTCGACACGCTGCTCCCGCAGTGCGACATCCTCACGCTGCACGTGCCCGGCGGCGGCACGCCGTTGATGACCCGCCGCGAATTCGGCTTGCTGTGCGCCGGTGCGGTATTCGTGAATGCGGCACGCGGCAGTCTCGTCGACGAGGATGCGCTTTACGATGCGTTGACGTCGCATCGGCTGTTCGCCGCAGGGCTCGACGTTTACCGGAACGAACCCAACATCGATCCGCGCATTGCCGCGCTCGACAATGTGTTTCTGTCGCCGCACATGGCGAGCGCAACCGTCGAGACGCGCGACCAGATGGGGTTTACCGCGCTCGACAACGTCGCGGCGGTGCTTGACGGGAAGGGGGCGCCGAACGCGCTGTGATGACGGCGGGCGCGAGCGCTCGCCCATGCCGGGGTGTCCGATGACGGAACCCCCGGCTTCAACCGCGTCGTTACTTCAACACCCCCTCCGCCACCAGCACCTCATGCGCGGCCTTGAACGCGATGAGACGATGCGGAATACCCGAATAGGCGGTCGCATGCAGCAGGGTCGCTTTTATTACGTCCAGGGGAGTGACGACGGACGCCCTAATGTCGAGTTGCGATAGAGCTTCCGCCTTGGTCTCGCCTGATGCGCCAAACCATGCCGCCGCTCTTAGTTTTGCGAAGCATCGGATTCCATTTTTCCGTTCACCATTAGTCATAAGATGTCACATGTGATGGATGTGATAGATCCCAGTGAGTATGCAGATGTGTGTTGAGAGATGGCTTGCGAAAAGACGGCTTTAGTTATACGATGACTGATCAATGTGAAGGCCGACGTTGCCCAATCGAACGATCTCGCACGAGTGCTGTCGTCCGTCACATCGCACTTTCGGCCGTCGGCCGCATAGTTTCCCCCGACTCGCCGCACCGGGAATACGTTCGTGAAAATCGTCACCATCGAAGTCATTCGCATCTCGCTCGCATTCGATGCGGGCCGCCGTCCCGTCGCCGCTGTTGAACCGACCGTCGCCGACACGTATAACGCCGCAGACCGCTCGCTGCGTCGCATGGAGTCGCTGCTGGTCAGGCTCACCGATGACGCAGGGCGCGTTGGCTGGGGCGAAGCATTCGGTCATCTGATCAATCCCGTCACGTTCGCCGCGCTCGAAGGCCCGGTTGGCCGTTGGTTCAAGGGCGCCGAATTCGAGCCGACGCGGCACGGGATCGCCGCATTGCGTGACGCGGCCGATCGCGCGCTGCATGCGTTCGGCCGCACCGGACCGGTGCTGTACGCATTGTCCGCGATCGACACGGCGCTGCACGACCTCGCCGCGCAGGCGGCCGGTGTGCCGCTATATCGTTGGCTCGGCGGCCATCGCGGGGAGATCGACGTGTATGCGAGCCTGGTCAACTACGACAACGACCCCGATGAAGTCGCGCGCCACGTGCGGCGGGCGTCGGACGAAGGGTTTCGGCGCATCAAGCTGCACGAGACGCAACGTGCGGCTATCGCGGCCGCGCGTGCGGCACTGCCGGCCGGCAGCGAACTGATGGTCGACGTGAACTGCCCGTGGACGGCGAGCGACGCGCTGCGGCATGTGAGCGAGCTGGCCGACCTGCGGCTCGGCTGGATCGAGGAACCGGTGTGGCCTTGCGACGACGCGGACGGCATCGCGCGTGTGCGCGGCGCCGGCGTGCCGATCGCGGCGGGCGAGAACGCGTCGGGCGTCGCGGGCTTTCGCGACCTGTTCGAACGCGGCGCGCTCGACGTCGCGCAGCCAAGCATCGCGAAGATCGGTGGACCGACCGGCATCGCGGAAGTGATCGCGCTTGCGGCGGAGCACGGCGTGCGGGTTGTGCCGCACTGTTTCTATTACGGAGCGGGGCTGCTGGCGACCGCGCACGTGGTCGCGACGCTACCGGACGATGTAGCGCTCGAAATTCCCTATCTCGACTGGCCCGAGCGGCTGCATGACGGGCAGCGGCCCGGGGCGCGGCTGCGCTTGCCCGATGTGCCCGGGCTTGGCTTCTTGCCGGACGAAGCAGTGCTGGCACGCAACACGATCGCGCACGCGACGATCGGTTGAACGCAGGAACGGTGCGCTCGGCGCACGCACGCGAAGCCGTTGCCGGTGTGGCGGCGCAATCGGAAATCAGGAAGCCGGGCGGATGCGCAGGCACGTGCCCGGCTCGACAGGAGACAACATGAAAACGCGTTACCGCTGGTGGATCGGCGCGCTGCTGTTCGGCGCCGGCATGCTGAACTATCTCGATCGCGCGGCGCTGTCCGTCGTCGCGCCGATCATCAAGCGCGAACTCGGCATCGACGACGCGCAGATGGGTATCCTGTTCAGCAGCTTCTTCATCGGCTACTGCGTGTTTTGCTTCGTCGGCGGCTGGGCCGCGGACCGGTTCGGGCCGCGTCGCGTGTTCGCGTGCGCGGCGGGCGTGTGGTCTCTGTTCTGCGGCGCGACAGCGCTCGCCGGGTCGTTCGCGCACCTACTGATCGTGCGCGTCGCGTTCGGGATCGGCGAAGGGCCGATGGGGACGACCACCAACAAGGCGATCTCGAACTGGTTCCCGCGCCGCGAAGCGGGGCGCGCGGTCGGCTGGACCAACGCCGGGCAGCCGCTCGGTGCGGCGATCGCGGCGCCGATCGTCGGCCTGGTTGCGCTGCAGTTTGGCTGGCGCGTTTCGTTCGTCGTGATCGCCACGCTCGGCTTCGTGTGGCTGGCCGCGTGGTGGGCGTTGTTCCGCGACGATCCGGCGAGCCACCCGCGCGTGTCGCCGGAAGAGGTGCGCGAGATCGCATCCGACCGGACGGTCGGCGTCTCACTGGATGCGCATGCGGACGAGCGCGCCGCGCGTCCGCTGCTGCGCGATCTGCTGTCGCGGCCGGTGCTCGGCGTCGCGCTCGCGTTCTTCAGCTTCAACTACGTGCTCTATTTCTTCCTGTCATGGTTGCCCAGCTATCTCACCGACTACCAGCATCTAAACATCAAGCAGATGAGCGTCGTCGGGATTCTGCCCTGGCTCGGCGCGACCGTCGGTTTCGTGGCCGGCGGCACCGTGTCGGACCGCATCTACCGGCGCACCGGCGACGTGCTGTTCGCGCGCAAGATCGTGATCGTCGTCGGGCTGGCGGTGGCGGCGGCGTGCGTGCTGCTGGCGTCACGGGTGAGTTCGCTCGGCGCGGCCGTCACGTTGATCGCGATCGCAAGCCTTTTCGCGTTCATGGCACCGCAGGCTTGCTGGTCGTTGCTGCAGGAAATCGTGCCTCGCGAACGCGTCGGCTCGGCCGGCGGGTTCGTTCATCTGCTCGCGAATCTCGCAGGCATCCTGTCGCCAAGCTTGACCGGCTGGCTCGTCCAGTATGGTGGTGGGTATGCAAGTGCGTTCGTGCTTGCGGGCGCGTCGGCGCTCGCCGGTGCGGTTATCCTGACGTTCGCGGTGCGCGCGCGGGCCGTTTCGCAGATGCGCCGGGCCGCCTGATGAAGTAATCCGTTGAATTGGCTACGCTGGAGTAAGTGTGACCGTACTTGCCTCCTCCACCGGACACAACGAACATCGTCCCAAGAGAGAGGATAGCCGGTGCAGCTCATTCCCGTGGCTCGGGGCGCGCCTCGGACCGGGCGTCATCCAAGCATTCCTAGATACATCGGTGGCACTGCCGTCAGGCCAGCATGTACGCTGCGGGTAACCTCATCCGCCAAGAGTTCTGAGTGACCGGCCTCTAATGCGGCGAGAGCCATACGCGCAACCTCGTCTGGGGAAGCCTTGGGGCCGGGTACGCCCCGCGCCATGTCGGTATCCATGAAGGCGACATGCAGCGAAAGAACTTCTGTGCCTTGGGCACTTAATTCCTGCCGCATCGCGTTACTCAAGGCCCAAGCGGCGGCCTTCGATGCGCTGTAACTGCCGGTAATGCCTGGCAGAGTCGCCCAACTGAGCGCGGAAATGACATTGATCATGGCACTACTGCCAGACGCCGCCAGGATCGGCGCGAACGCTTGCGCCATCCGTAACGGCCCCACGGCATTTGTCTCGAACTGCTGTCGCAGCATATCGATCGATGATGGTGCAAGCACTGCGCCGGAGCCTCCGATGCCGGCGTTGTTCACCAGCAAGCTGACGTCGCCCAATTCGCGGGCGAGCGCTTCGACCTGATCGGCGCGAGTCACGTCGAGCCGTACGGGCACCACGCCAGATGCGGTGACGGTGGACGCTTCGCGCGCTGCTGCATAGACCTTGGCCGCGCCAGCGGTAAGCAAGGCGCGGGTGAAGGCTGCACCCAGTCCGCGATTGGCACCCGTAACGAGCGCGACAGAACCTTGGATTTTCATGAAGACTTCCTTACAGAGAGTGGGTCAGTTGTGCGATGTCAAACGCAGCATGACGTAGTGCTCGTAGTGACCGACGCCGTTTTGCACGATGGGATCTTGTGAGGTGAAAGCGGCAATGTCATCCTCGTCCGGAATTTGGTAGAGGGAGACACCATAGCCACCAGTGTCATCAATCACAGGACCGTGTGCCACGATCACGCCTTGCGCGAACAACTCATCGAGAAAGGCGCCATGTCGCTTCATCAACTTCAACTCGTCGTCCGACATTGTCGCGAGAAAGTCGGGTCGCGGAGGAATGAACTTGCACAGGTAATATTTCATCAATACTCCTTATTGAATATTCTGAACCATAACCGTTCTAGCTTGACGGTTCGGTTCGTTCTACTCGCCTCCGGCGTGCTTATCCGGCGGTCCTGACGCTCTTGAGAATCGAGCTTTCGAACATCTTGGGCGCATAGCTTTGCAGGAAAAGAATCATCCCCGTCATCTTGCCAACCGGATTGCTGAACTTCGGTTCTTTCGTGCCGATCATTTTCGTGATGGTGTGCACAACCGCATCAGGCGCCTCGGCCTCATCGATACCTTTTTGCGTGGCGGCACGAACCTGTTTGCGGTAAGCGTCGTAGTCGGGGATATTGCCACCTGTAGACGAAACCGAATTTTGTCCAAGGTTGGTTTTGAACCACACCGGCTCGACCACGCTGACTTTGATGTTGAACTGGTTCAGCTCGAAACGCAGGGCTTTGAAATAACCTTCGACCGCATGCTTCGAAGCCGAGTAATAGGACAGATTCGGCGGGCCGATCAAGCCAACGATGGAACTGACGGTGATGATCTGCCCGCTCTTTTGCTTGCGAAAGAAGGGGAGCAAGGCGTTCGTGACCTTGACCGTTCCCCAGAAGTTCGTTTCGAACTGCTGCCGCCCGACTTCAAGCGGTGTCTCTTCAGCGATACCCGTCACCATGTAGCCCGCATTGTTGACGAGAACGTCAAGTTGCTTCGTATAGGTGAAAAGCTCATGCGTGAACGACTCGATAGAAGTGTCGTCGTCGATATCAAGGCGCAGCAACTTGAAGGGCACGTTCCGCGCGTATTTTTCCGGCTGACGACTGGTGCCGATCACGTTGAAGCCGTCCTTGTGGAGTTTGTTCGCCAGCATCAAACCAAAGCCCGACGATGCCCCAGTAATCAAAATTGTCTTCTTCATCTCTCCAGCTCCCGGTATTCGAAATGGCCTATGAAGGCTTGCGAAAAATTGTTGATGTAGATGGATCCGAGTTCGTCATTGCCGGCCTCCTTCAAGAACGACTCGGCGAGGCTGGCTAGAGTGGATGGCCATGCTGGCTCGGCAACGGCATGACGCGCGATTCGAGGTGCAAACCAATTCTGACGATCCTCGACGGTTGCTGCCATTCTGCCTGCCGATCGCGCCATGGACACTAGCCGATCACGCCAACAGACTCGCCGAACACGCCAATATTTACGCGGTCCCAAGTGGCGGGTTTTGCTATTGTGATGGCGCGATCTGCGGGATAGACTCATGCGATGAATACGAAAAGTAACTATCCCCCGAGCGGTCGGCATGGCCATCCGACGGACTATGCCATTTGGCCCGGATGGCGCTTGTTGATGCAGGATGCAGGCATTGCAGCTTCGCCGGTTTTGCGCCGTGCGCAGCTACCGGGGGATCTGTTTTCGCGTCAGAACGTTCGCCTCGATCCGACCAGTTTCTTCATGTTGTGGAAGGCCATTGAGGCCGAGGCAGCGACAATCAACGCGGACGTACCGGCAGCGCTGCAAATCGCAAAGGTGATGTCGTCGGACTGGTTCGATCCCGAGCTTTTCGCCGCGCTATGTAGTTCAAATATGGGCGGAGCACTCGACCGAATCGCGAAGTACGTCAGACTGATAGCGCCCATGATCATTCGGATCGATCGAGCGATCGAGCACACCACAGTTTCCATCGACTTCTTGGATCACACCCTGCCGCCACCCGATGTATTTCTCACTTTCAAGCTGGTCTTTTTCGTGCAACTAGCACGCTTGGCGACACGAAGTCCGGTACGCCCATTACGAGTGAGTTGGCCGTTGGCGACGGGCGAATCGAATGACAGCGTGGCCGCCTACCAAGCATATTTCGGCGTGCCAGTGACAGATGCGCCCTTAGCCACCGTTGTATTCGCTGCTGAGGATATCGAGCGGCCATTCCTGACCGAAAACCACAAAATGTGGCAGTTCTTCGAGCCATCGCTACGTCAGAGACTAGCGGATTTGGATAGGACGGCCAGTATGGCGGAAAGAGTGCGCAGTACCCTGCTGGAGACGCTCCCGGCAGGAGAGGTGTCCATGCAAGTGATCAGTCGAAAACTTGCGGTCAGCGTCCGCACGTTGCAGCGCAGGCTTCAAGATGAGGGAACCTCGTTCCAGCAAACGCTGGACACTTTGCGTGAATCGTTGGCCTATCACTATCTTGGCAACACTACGATGTCTAGCGCCGAGATCTCCTTTCTACTGGGATTCGACGATTCCAATTCCTTTGCTCGCGCGTTCCACTCATGGACTGGCAAAACGCCGCACAAGGTACGAACGGAGATTGGTGTTAGCAATAGCGAGTCGAATGCGGATACAGCCGGGGTGTAGTAGCTAAGCGCCAACTGACTCATCGGGATTTCGATCTCGGGCGAAATTTGTGCGCGCGACGATGCGCCGGGATACATCGGCTTGCCTCGCCGAAGAAGGCGTTCGAAGCATCCGCCCGTTCATCGATGCGCACGTTGAATGACCGCTCTCTGGACCGGCGACTGTCGCTTCAGGGTCGGCTACAGCCGACCGTGTTGGGCGGAAACCGGCCAGAAGCGACCAGTCGGGATGAAACAGCGGCAGGCCGCTTCGATTGATCAAGCGGCCTTTCATCGTCATCTCTTCAAATGGCCTGCGCCGTCGAGAATGCGCGTGCCGCAGCCATTGTATCCAGTGCTTCGCGCAAGAGCAGGATTTTGCCGTTGTTCGCCACCAGCCGCCCTGCGTACATCTGTCGATAGATTTTCCCCGTCGATGGCACGAGCGCTTCGACTTCATATTCGGCGAATACCTGCTCAGGCGTTTCGATCAGCAGCCGCACATTTCTGAACGAAAAATCCGGTACTTTCGCGAGCAGCGAGGCGATGAAGCCTTCGATCGCTTTTGGCCCCTGTGCTCGCCCGTCAATGCCAAGCGACTTCAGATAAGGGAGCTCCAGCACGCCATCGTCGGCAAACAGTGCAGCGGCCGCACGTGGGTCACGAATCGATTCGAGATAAGCGGAAAGCAGTTGTTTAGCGTCGTTCATGATCGGCTCGATAAAGGCGTTAAAGGATGCGATTCATTGCAGATGCGTCTTCAACGCAGTCGCCATCTGCTGCATCGCTGCGCGCGTCGGTGCGTCCGCAGCAAGCACGTTGAGTAGGCCGAAGTCGTGGATCGTGCCTTTGTACTGGATCGTCGTCACGTCGTTGCCCGCCTGGTCGAGCCGATATCCATATGCTTCGCCTTCGTCGCGCAGCACGTCGAACTGCGCCGTCTGGATGAGCGCGGGCGGCAAGCCCTTCAATTCGTCGAGTGACGCGCGCAGCGGCGACGCGTAGCGTTCGTTGCGCTCACCTTCGTCGATCGTGTAGGCATTCCAGAACCACTTCATCATGTCGCGGCTCAGGAAGTAGCCATTTGCAAAGGCGTCGTACGAGGCATTGTCGAACGCGTGGTCGGCCACCGGCCACATGAGGCCCTGGAAGCGGATTGCCGGGCCTTGACGGTCCTTCGCCATCTGGCTGACGACCGCGGCCATGTTGCCGCCCACGCTGTTGCCCACGACGGCCAGCCGCGCACCATCGACGCCGATCTCCGCGCCATGTGCGGCAACCCACTTCGTCGCGGCGTAGGCTTCGTTGATCGCGACCGGATAGCGCGCTTCGGGCGAAGGCGTGTATTCGACGAACACCGCCGCCGAGCCCGACTGGACAACAAGATCCCGCACGAGACGCTCATGCGTCGGGTAGTCGCCGAGAATCCAGCCACCGCCGTGGAAGAACATGAACACGGGCAGCACACCGCGCGAATCCTGCGGCTTGACGACGACAAGCGACACGACCAGGCCGTCCTGCTCGACCGTGCGGCGCGTGACGTCAATGCCCGAGACGTCGACCGGCACGCTGCGCTGGGCGCCTGCCAAGACTTCGCGCGCTTCGGCGGGCGTGAGCGTCTCGATTGCTGGGCCGGTGGCACTGTTCAGCGCATCGAGGAAGGTAACCGTCGCGGTATCGGGCGTGTTCGGTGTGGCTTGCGTATTCATCGTGATTCTCCTTTTGCTTGGTCCAGTGGCTTGCGACGTGATGTCGTGCAGCCGGTGGAAAGGAGAATACGGATCGGACAATATTTGCGAAATAGAATCGTTTGAAATCCATCATTGCATGAATGCAACGATGGACGCCGGCTGATCAACTGCGCCGATGGATCATTTCGGCCACCGCCATGTTGGCTCGGAAAGGTGCTCGGCAAAGTAATCCGACAGCGCCGCGACTTTCGCGGGCCGCGCGCGCGCCGACGGCGTAACGAAGTAAAGACCACCCTTCGTCAGCGACCAGTCGGTGAGGATCGCTTCAAGACGGCCATCGGCCAAATACTCGCCCGCGATGAATTCAGGCAGCTCGGCGATTGCAAGGCCATCGAGCAGCGTGGGCAACAGCGCATCGGAGTTCGTCACGCGCAGCGGGCCCGTCGGCATCACCGGCTCCTCCTCGCCTGCGTCGTTCGTGAAGCGCCATACAGCGCTACGCGCACGGTACGCATATGAGAGACAGGGGCGATCCACCAGCTCGCGCGGATGCGTGGGTCGTCCTTCACGTCTCAGATATTCTGGCGACGCCACCACGAATTGCGTCACCGCGCACAGCCGCCGCGCGACCAGGGATGAATCCGGAAGCGCGGCGATACGCAGGGCGGCGTCGAACCCATCGGCGACCAGATCGACCGACGCATCCGATAGATGCAGGTCGATTGACACCTCCGGATACGCGCGAAAGAAGCCGGGTAGCAGCGGCGCAACCCAACGCAGCCCATATGACATCGGCACGGCCAGCCGCACCAGCCCGCGTGGCTGCACCGACATTTCGCGCGCCGAGCTTTCCGCTTCCTCGGCCTGGTGATAGATCTCGCCGGCTTTCTCGCTGATCGTCCGGCCGAACTCGGTGAGCGAGAGCTGGCGCGACGTGCGATTGAAAAGCCGCGCACCCAGCCGGTCCTCCAGGCGGGCCACGCCGCGCGAGACCGTGGCGACCGACACGCCGGTCGCGCGCGCTGCGGCTGCAAATGATCCGTGCTCGGCCACCTTCGCGAACATCGCGAGCCCCTCGAAATCGGGTAGTTGAGCCATGTCCTTATCTTTTCATTTATGCAACGTTAAATTGCGATCAATTCTATTTCGAAAAGATAAGGCCGTCGATATTCTCCTCACATCGCAGCAAGCCGCTGCGACGCAAACATCCACCGACCATCGAAAGGAGCAATACCATGGCACGCAAACTCGACAACAAGATCGCACTCGTCACCGGCGCAACCAGCGGCATCGGTCTCGCCACCGCGCAACGTTTCGCGGCGGAAGGCGCGCACGTCTATCTCACGGGCCGCCGACAGGTAGAACTCGATGCCGCCGTGAAAGGCATTCGCGAAGCCGGCGGCAACGCGACCGGCGTCCGTTCGGATTCCACCCAGCTCGATGAACTCGACGCGCTGTATGCGCAAATCAAGGAAGAACAGGGGCGCCTCGACGTCCTGTTCGTGAACGCCGGCGGCGGCTCGATGCTGCCGCTTGGCAACATCACCGAAGCGCACTACGACGACACCTTCGACCGCAACGTGAAGGGCGTGCTGTTCACGGTGCAAAAAGCGCTGCCGCTGCTTGCCGAGGGCGCATCGGTGATTCTCACCGGCTCGACGGCAGGTAGCGCAGGCACCGCGGCGTTCAGCGTGTATTCGGCTTCGAAAGCGGCGGTGCGTGCCTTTGCACGCAGCTGGATTCTCGACCTCAAGGAGCGCCGCGTCCGCGTGAACACGATCAGCCCGGGCGCGACTCGCACGCCGGGCCTGCTCGACCTCGCCGGTGACGACGCCACGCAACGGCAAGGGCTTGCCGATTACCTGGCTTCCCTGATTCCGATGGGGCGCCTCGGTGAACCGGAAGAGATCGCCGGCGCGGCGCTGTTCCTGGCCTCGGACGACGCGAGCTTCGTGAACGGTATCGAATTGTTCGTCGACGGCGGCCAGCAACAGATCTGAGCCAGGTTGAGCACGCGGGGTGTGGTGGACGCGGTCTTCGACGATCGCGATCCACGCCCGGCGCACTCGAATCGAGCATCGTCATGATTGAACATCGGCCTTTTCCTTCGCTTGACGCAATCCGGCGCGACGGCGTTGATGTCCGCCAACATTTCCGCGCGGGCGACGTCGGGCACGCCGACCATGCGCCGCTCGGTCCGCTCCATATGTGGAACGACATCGAATTCGCGCAGCACGCGGGCCTCGGGCTTCGTGTTCACCGCGACGTCGAGATCGTCACGTGGGTACGTTCGGGGGCCATCACCCACGAAGACGATGCGGGCAATCGCGCGCGCCTGGTTGCCAACTGCGTCCACGTGATGAGTGCCGGCACGGCGATCCATCATGCCGAGCGCAACGAGGAAAACATACCCGCGCGGCAGTTTCAGATCTGGCTCCGTCCGCGCACACCGGCCGGTACGCCGCGCTGCTCGACGCGGGTCTGTTCGCCAGGATGTCGAGAGGGCCGATTCGTCACACTGGCGAGCGGCGATCCGGAGGATGTCCGCACGGGTGCTTTGCCCCTCCATGCCGACGCGCGGGTGCGTATCGCGACGCTGCGCGAAGGCGCGGCAATGCAGCACGTTTTGCCGATGCCCGGTTCGGCTTATTTGGTTGCGGATCATGGGCGACTGGACATAGGGCCGATCAGGCTGACGCGACGCGATGGCATTGCCGTTCGAGATGAAGCGCGGCTCGTATTGAGGGCGCGAGACGACACTGATGTCGTGATTGTTGAGCTCTTGCGCTAGGACAAGGGCTCCATTAGGGCGTGCCGCAGCCCCATTCATTGCTGTTTCCGACTTCGAGAAAACGCGTCCGTGAGAGTTGGGTGGCTGTTTGGGGAGCGAACTGCAGACTGTGATACTGACGCTGCCTATGGCGGAGATGGGTCGATCTGCGCCGGTCGCGCGTTGTAGGGCGGTGGCCGGCCGCGTTCGGCCAGGAAGGGACGCTCGCGGCCGCCGGCATCGTGACGTTCGAACGACGGTTCGTCTCCTGGAAGCGTCGCTGCATCTGTGGCCGACACCCCGTGCGAGAGATCATGATTCTGCCCCTGGCCGAATTCGGCCAGCCGAAACGAGGCGTGCCGGCTCTTCGTCCAAAGAACGGCAAAAATCAGTGCTGCTGTGCGCCGGATTGAATCGCGGCCTGACGCTGCGATGACGTTTGCTCAGCCTGCAATCGCGCTTCAGCCTTTTGGAGCCCCGCCGGGTAGTCCACATCAACGGAAAGCGGGTTGTAGCCGGCTTGTTCGAGGTTCGCAAGTTCGGCGCGTACTTGTGCGCGCGAGAGCGGCATGTCGCTCTGGGCGAACGACGTAAGGGGAGCCGAGGCGAGCAGGGCGAGGCCAGCCGTCACGATAATCTGTTTCATCACATACGTAATTTTGGGCGTCGGTTCAACTGAAGTACTGCTAGAAGTCTCGAAGTATATGCGCCTAAAGCTAGGTATTTACCCTTATTCTGACAATACTACATTGCGAAAAGCACACTGTTGCGCGCGTACAGCTTTCAGATGGACCGCAGAAAGGCAGCGGACACGCCCAGTCGCAGGTCCGAGGAGAGGGCGCGCGACCGCGCGATCTCCTTGGTGAGCTGCTTCACCGTGCGGCACGCCAGCGTCAGTTCGCCGTGGGGCGACATGGCCAGCGCAATGAAGCGCGGCACGGACGGCTCAACCACCATTGACGCCTGCAACCGGCATTCTTTTTCAAGAGTGGCAATCGCGTAAGGTCCGAGCAACCCATAGATGCCGCCATCGGCCACGATGTGGCCCTGCAGACTCAACGAGTCGGCTTCTGCCGCAAAATTCAGGGAGACCTGATGTTCACCGGCAATTTGTTCGAGCCGGTCGCGCCAGCTATTGGGGCGGCAGAAAAAGACCAGCGGAATCCCGTCGAGCTTTGAAAAAGCAATAGTAGGGTGCTTGGTCAAAGGGTCGCCTTCCGCGCCGACCAGGTAAGTCGCCGCCTCAACCAAATACTCGTCACCGTCTTTCGGCGTCGGGCTATTTCGAAAGAGGATGGCGAGGTCAACACTGCCGTTTTCCAACCACGTATCCAACAAAGCCCCCTGACCCTCGCGCACCTGTAACTGCACTAGGGGATAACGTTCTCGAAGGCGATGGTAGAGCGTGCTGACCAGCGGATGAGCGGTGGAGGGCAAGATTCCGAGTCGGACCACGCCGATCGGCTCTCCGGCCGAACTGCGAATGTCGTTGGATAACTGTTCCGTGCTGGCCAGCCATGTCCTGACGCGCGGGGCAATCCGCGCCCCCAAATCGGTCAATACCACGCCGCGCCCCGTCCGTTGGAACAGGCGGCCGCCGCAGTATTGCTCCAGTTCAACGATCTGGCGGCTGATATGTGGCTGGCTGGTTCCGTAGGCAACGGCCGCCTTGCTCAAGCTCCCGAGTTCCGCCGCGTCGATGAAAAGCTTCCAAGCCGCGTAGTCCACTTTCCGGCCTCCAATCAGATATGTCAAATCAGTATATCTGAAATGTGCTGCTAGGCAGTTCTCGCATGAGGCGTCCATCCCTACACTGCAACGCATGCACCGTTGTTCCAGCTTGAAGCGAAACGAGCAGCGGGCTCTCCTCTACGAAAGAGGAGCGGAAAAGCTCACATTTGGAGACGTCATGAAAGCAATCGATCTGCGCGGTCTGGTCCCGGCACCCGTTACCCCTTTCACCCGCGACGGCGCGGTGGACCATGCAGCAATTCAACGTCTGGGCTCCTGGCTCGGCAGCATTGAAGGCGTGAAAGGTCTGACGGTGCTCGGCCACGCTGGCGAAGGCACGTTCATGACGCAGAAAGAACAGGCTCAGGTCATCGAAAGCTTCGTTAAGTCCGTCGACGGCAA
Organism: Burkholderia sp. E168m15; assembly: GCF_016586105.1. Lineage (NCBI taxonomy): Bacteria > Pseudomonadati > Pseudomonadota > Betaproteobacteria > Burkholderiales > Burkholderiaceae > Burkholderia > Burkholderia sp. E168m15. The sequence continues at coordinate 58,509 of NZ_BCPO01000171.1, read as the reverse complement.
GATTCCGGTCATCGCCGGTATCACGCTCGAAGGTACGCAAGTCGCCGTCGACGAAGCGAAGCGCGCGGTCGAGGCCGGCGCGTCGGCTGGTCTGGTGTATCCGTCGCACGGCTGGTTGCGCTTCGGCTACCAGAAGGGTGCGCCGCAGGACCGCTACCGCGCCATCTACGAAGGCAGCGGCCTGCCGCTGATCCTGTTCCAGTACCCGGATGCCACCAAGGCGACGTACAACCTCGAAACGCAACTCGAAATCGCCGCACAGCCGGGCGTGTTCGCGATGAAAAACGGCGTGCGCAACATGCGTCGCTGGGATGTTGAAATCCCCATCATCCGTCGCGAGCGTCCGGAACTGCAAATCCTGACCTGCCACGACGAGTATCTGCTGCACACGATGTTCGACGTTGACGGTGCACTGGTCGGCTACGGCGGCCTGGCCCCCGAGCCGCTCATCGAGCTGATCAAGGCCGGTAAGGCGAAAGACTACGCGGCCGCACGCGCGATCCACGATCGTCTGCTGCCCGTCACGCGCAATGTGTACCACCGTGGCTCGCACATGGAAGGCACCGTGGCACTCAAGCACGGCCTCGTGGCTCGCGGGATTCTCGAGCACGCGACGGTGCGCTCGCCGCTGCTGCCGCTCGCGGAAGGCGCGGACGTTGAAATCGCCGACGCACTGCGTTCGGCAGGCCTCGTCGACTGACGCGGAAGCGGCGCATTCATAGCCGTTATGACGATAGCGAAGCGCTGCCCCCGCTTCGCTATCCGCGTTAAGCCGTCACGGCGACGCACGAACGCTCGTTTCGCACGTCGCCCATAACAGGATCGGGAAACGACCAAACAAGCTCCAACATCGCGACACTACAAGACAGAAGCGCGACGGTGCTTAAAAAAGACGAAGTCCGAGGGCCCATAAAATGCAGCTTTTCAGGAGACAGCATGAACACCCCTTTGACCGCCTACAGCGTCGGTGTTGGTCAATCCGAGAGCGCAACGCGCACCACGAGCGAGCAGTTGCGTGCGGCGAACCTGCTGTTCCGAATCGAGAACGTACCGTTCTGCCGGTGGCACACCAAGGCCCGTATCATCATGGGCAGCGCGACCCTCTTTGACGCATTCGACGCCCTATCGCTTGCCTTCGTACTGCCCGTATTGATTGGCCTCTGGCATCTCTCGGCCGGCCAGATCGGCGTGCTGATCGCCGCCGGCTATCTCGGCCAGGTCGTAGGCGCGTTGGTGTTCGGCTGGCTCGCTGAGCGCATCGGTCGCGTACCGAGTGCGACGGTGACTGTGGGCGTGATGTCGGCCATGAGCATCGTCTGCGCATTCACCGGCAGCTTCCATATGCTGTTCCTAATGCGCTTTCTGCAAGGCATCGGCGTGGGAGGAGAAGTGCCCGTCGCGGCCACGTACATCAACGAGCTGTCGCAAGCGCACGGCCGGGGACGTTTCTTTATTTTGTACGAACTCATTTTCCCGCTGGGTTTGCTCGCAGCCGCGCAACTGGGGGCGTTCATCGTCCCCCGCTTCGGTTGGGAGTACATGTTCCTCGTGGGGGGCATCCCGGGCATAATTGTCGCCTTCCTGATCGCACGACTCCCGGAATCGCCGCGCTGGCTCATTTCAAAGGGGCGCTTCGATAAGGCGGAAGGAATCATCGAGCGACTGGAGGCCAGCACGCCCAAGCGAAACCTTGATACGAAAACGCAGAAGGCCGAAGTTGATGAGCGCGTGGTCGGCCTGCTGAACGGCCTGCAGTCGAAGCAGACGGGATCGTGGAAGGAACTTTTTTCGCCGTTCTACCGCGGGCGCACCATCGTAGTGTGGTTACTTTGGGCGACCTCATATTTTGTCGCGAACGGCATCAACAACTGGCTGCCCAGCCTCTACAAGACGGTCTACCATCTGCCGCTGCAAGAGTCGCTTCACATGGCGTCCATCTCGAACGTCCTGAGTACGTGCGGGGTGCTTGCCTGCGCGTTGCTGATCGATCGTGTCGGGCGCCGCCGCTGGGCAATGGCCTGCTTCATCATCAGCGGGATCCTGCTCGCCGCTCTGGGTATTCATGGAGCAGGTAGTGCCTGGTCAGTGATGTTCTTGGGATCTTCCGCATACGCAGTGATGGCAACCACAACCGTACTGCTGTACCTGTACACACCTGAAATCTATCCGACCCGGATGCGCGCGATTGGTACTGGCCTCGCGACGTCCTGGCTGCGGGCCGCTTCTGCTGCCGCGCCTGCGATCGTGGGCGTCGTATTGACAGGGAAGGGCATCGCGGCGGTATTCATCCTTTTTGCGGTGGTCAGCGCTGTGGGTTTCTTTGTAGCTTCGCGAATGGTGGAGACCACCAATCGCGCTCTCGAAGAGATCTCCCCGTAACCGCTCGCATCCCTTGCCGCTCCTTCTCCTGATGTGAGTCAAGGGGAAGGAGCGTCCTGGTTCGAAACACCGATAATTTCAGCGCGACAGGTTCACAGATAGCGACAACGTTCCACGACTCTGTTTGTAGTCCTTATCGGATGTCGTGCGGCAAAGATCGCATATAACAAAACGAATGGAGACAACGGAAATGAAAAAGGCACAACGGGTCATGGCCCGCGCTTCGATGCGGAAAGTCGCTGGCACACTTGGCGTAGCAGCGATGCTCAGCGCCGGCCTCGCATTGACCTCTGTCGGCGCCCGCGCAGATAGTGGTTCGCAAGTCCAGCTGTATGGGATCGTCGGCACCTATGTCGGCAGTGTCAAACGTAGCGATACGCCTCAATCCACGGTACTCATAGGCAGCGGCGGATTGACCACATCATTCTGGGGAATCCGCGGCAAGGAAGATCTGGGCGGCGGTGTCAGCGCCATCTTCGCTCTGGAGAGCTTCTTCCAGCCTCAAAACGGCGCGCAGGGCCGCAATGCCACAGACCCGTTCTTTTCACGCAATGCGTACGTGGGCTTTCAAGGCGACTTCGGTCAGTTGACCTTCGGGCGCCAAAGAAATCCGACCTATACGGCCGAATCCCTCATCAACCCGTTCAGTTCGTCGACTGTCTTTTCGCCTCTCGTCCTCCAGACGTTCGTGACCAACTATGGTGGCACGATCATTGGCGATACGGTGTGGAACAACACCGCCAAGTACACAACACCGGACTTCAAAGGTTTCGGCGCAACCGTGATCTATGGCCTGGGTGGCGTTGCGGGGTCGCCCGGCGTCGGCAATCTCGGCGCGCATTTGAATTATCAAGGTCACGGTCTCACGGCAGTGGTGTCCGGCCAGCGCGTACGCTACACCGCAGCGGGGCCAGTGGGCGCACAATACGCCTACCTCGCGGGCGCGGCCTATGACTTCAAGCTCGTGACACTTTATGGCGCGTGGGCGATGACAAGTGACGTGAGTACGCCGACAGGCAGCCACACGTACGAGGCGGGTTTTTCGATCCCGTTCACACCGGCCGATTTCCTGCTTGCTGAGTGGGCGCGTACGCAACGGTCCGGTCCTACGCATACGACCAACAGCCTTCGCAATACTGCCGCACTCGGTTACGACCATCTGCTGTCCAAGCGGACGGACATTTACGCAATTTACTCTATCGACAAGCTGAGCGATCATCCCATCGGCAACACCTTTGCCGTCGGCATTCGGCACACGTTCTAGAAAGCGTTCACCCTTTTGTCGTCACTTCCTGTCTCTGAAAAGCTCGGCGGCGAGGTCGGTTACGGGCCGGTCATATACGAGGGGCGTTCGGGATTCGCAAATTCCGCCGAGTCTGGTGCTAAGCTGCTGATTCGAGAGGGGAAACGCTGACATCCGCTCGGTAGTCCGTGACAGCGACGTGGACGCCAGCAGCGACAAGTGCCAGAACCCAGGCACCTCATGCGAAGGGATTCAGGGGCCGTCTTGCCTGAGCGCCGAGCGCACCGCTTGCGGGGTTTTTCCGGTCCATGCCTGAAATGCCCGCGCGAAGGAGTTGGGATCTTCGAAACCCAGCAGGAAGGAAATTTCTGCGCCGGACATTGATGAATTGACGAGGTAGTGTGTAGTGGTCAACTAATCCCGGACACTGCGTTAAGTTTTTCTTCCGCAACCGCCGGCGCCAGTCCGTCATTGAACTGATGCGGCCGTATCCAGTTGTACCGGTGCATCAGGTAGTGGCTGATGTCCCGGTGTGCCTCCTGCGCCGACATGTAGCCCACTGACGGTAGCCATTCGGTCTTGAAGCTGCGGAACAGCCTCTCCATCGGGGAGTTATCCCAACAATTTCCTCGACGGCTCATGCTCTGCTGTATCCGATAGCGCCAGAGGCGCTGACGGAATTTCCGGCTTGCATATTGGCCGCCTTGATCCGAGTGAAACAGCAAGCCTTGCGGTCGACCACGTTGCTCATAGGCCATCTCCAACGCCTGCACGACCAGATCGGCATCAGGGCGTGTCGAGAACGCCCAGCCAACAACCCGACGCGTGAACAGGTCGAGTACTACGGCCAGATAATGCCAACGTCCCTGCGCCCAGACATACGTGATGTCACCACACCACACCACACCTGATTCGGCGTACCAACCTCGAATTCGCGATTGAGATGGTTCGGGATATCGATCCGCTCGACCGTGGCCTGCTTGTAGGCATGGCGACCCGGCTGCTTGCAGATCAACCCGAGTTCTTCCATCAAGCGGCTGACCTTGAAGCGTCCAATCGCCGTACCTTCCTCGCGCATCATGCCCATGATGCTGCGACTGCCAGCAGAGCTTCGACTCTCGATGAACAGCTCGTGTACCCGGCTACGCAGTACCATGCGCTCGGTATCAACGCGTCGGGCTCGCCCTCGGTGTGCATACAGGCAGGACCGCGACACGTCGAATACCGCGCAGATCAGCTCGACCGATTCGCTTGCGCCAATCTGATCAATTACTTCGTACGTTCGATGCCTTCCGACATCAAGAGCGCGGTAGCCTTTTTTAAAATGGCCTTCTCACGCTCGAGGCGTTCGATACGCGCCTCGAGTTCCTGAATACGCTGTTGATCCGGCGTGATTGCCTTGCCCTGCGGCGTGACGCCCTGGCGTTCCATCTGAAGTTGCTGCACCCAGCGGCGCAGCACCGTCTCGCCGACGCCGACCGAGCGGCTTGCTTCCATATGGCTATAACCCTGGTCGAGCACCAGACAGGCGGCTTGCTGTTTGAACTCCGGGGAAAACGTACGTCGTTGCTTGCTCATCAGACACCTCTTCATGGCGACCATTCTCGCCTAAATCAGTGTCCGGATTCATTAGACCACTACAGTCGGGCGATGTGTCGGCGATCGCGGCCGGCGTCGTCGGGTGGGCGGTGTTTGCGCTGTTCCTGCACGACCCGTTGATCGGCGTGCGGCCGTTCGGTTGAACGTTCCGCGTACGCAGGCTCGGCGACCGCGTCACGCTGATCGGCCGCGGCCCGGCGCGCGAGCGGCAGGCATCGCCCGGCCTACCGGCCGACGCATTGCAGATCGGCGGCAGCATTGACCGACGGCGGGCACGATCGCGCGGCGGCTGGCGAGTTCGCCCGCGCATCGACGCGAGCGCATAGCGACGACGCTCGCGGCGCGCGCGTCAGATCGGCCTGACGAACAGCCCGACCGTCAGTGCCGCGCCGATACAGACGATCGCGATCCGCAGCACGCGCTCGTTCACGCGGTGCAGCGCCCATGCGCCGAGCAGGCCGCCGACGATCGCGCCGCTGCCGAGCGCAAGCGCCGCGCCCCAGTGCAATTGCGGCGAGGTGACGAACAGCAGGACCGCCGACGCGTTCATCACGCCCGCGAGAGCGTTCTTGGTCGACATCGCGTGACGCGGCGACAGGCCGGCCATCGTGAGCGCGGCCATCATCAGGAAGCCGATGCCGCCGCCGAAATAGCCGCCGTAGATCGCGATCAGGAACTGCGAGATCCCGGCCGCCATCGGGCCGAGATGCTGCGCGGCCTCGGTCGGCTTGCGGAAGAAGCTGCCCCATGCGAACACGACGGTTGCGAACAGCACGAGCCACGGCACCAGCTGCGAGAAGATCGACGACGGCGTTTTGAGCAGCAGCAGCCCGCCGAGCGCGCCGCCGATCACGCTGATCACGAACAGCGCGCGAAACGACAGCGTGCCTGCGCCGCGGACCATCTTGCGGCTTGCCCAGCCGGTCGTGACCTGGCCGGGAAACAGCGCGACCGTCGACGTGATGTTGGCCGCGAGCGGCGACATCCCCGATACGATCAGCGCCGGTAGCGTGACGAATGAACCGCCACCCGCGAGGGCATTCTGGAGACCGGCCCACAGGCCGGCGAGGATGATGAGGACGAGCATCGGTGCGCAGGAAGGGTAGCGTGGCAGGGCGCGCCGGCGGCGAGCGCGAGCGCGAAGGTGGCCCGATGGTAATGCAGGATCGCGTCCGCGCAAAGGCGGTGCGTGCGCTCCGTTTCAGACGCGCACGGGCGGCCGCCGTGCGGCGGCGCATCGGCCGGCTGCGTCAACCGGTCGTGTCAACCCGTCGCATCAACCAACCGCGTCACCCAACGGCGTCACCCAACGGCGTCAACCAACGGCGTCAACCAGCCGGCGCGGGCAGCGCCGACGCCCGGTCATTCGTTCGATTGCGCCGCGGCATCTTCCTGCGTATCGCCGTCGGCGTCCGGATAGACGATCGCACCGTCATCGCGGACCGTCGCGCCGGCCGTGATGCGCGCCGGCTCCACACGATTCAGGCCCATGATGTGCAGCACCGTCTCGCCGCGCGCGAGCAGGTAGTCGGACACGATACGCCGGTGACAGCGCCACCAGACGGCCTCCGAACACATGAGCGCGCAGCGCTGCTGCTCCCCGAGCGCGATCAGCCGCGCGAGGCCGGCGCGGAATTCCGGCGACAGCGCGTAGTCGGCGTACCGATGGAAGCTGCGGTTCGTCCAGAAGCCGTTGAGTGCGTCGGGCACGTCGCGCGACTTGCCGCGCAGCCCGCCGAGCTCGGCGATGTGCTCGTAGCCGATGTCGGCAGCGGCCAGCGCGTCGGGCAGCGTTGCCTCGTTGAACTGCGGGTTGGTGCGCGAGCGCGTCATCTTGCGGATATCGACGAGCAGCGTGATGTCGACGGCCCGCAGCATCGCGACGAGTTCGTCGAGCGTGCGGTTCGAATGGCCGATCGTGTAGAACGGGAGCGTCACGTGCGCTCCTTGCCGGCGACGCGTTCGAGCACGCGGCCGCGATGCGCGGCGATGTGGTCGGTGCGATCGCTTTTGATTTCGTATTGGGGATCGTCGGGCGACGCGCGATGACGATGGCCCTTGTAGTCGAAATCCTGCGTGTGCACCGCGATGATCGTGCCGGTCACGTAACCGGCTTCGGAATTCCAGCGGACATGGTCGCCCGGTTCGAACGGCGTCGTCATGCGTGAGCCTCCTCGTGGTGATGCTCTTGCGATACGGCCGCAAGCGGCGGGTGGAGCGAGCCACGCCAGTATGCACGTCGCCGCGCTTTCGCGCGTGCGAGGTGCATCGTGTGGGGCCTCGGTCAGGCTCGTCCATGCAATCTGCATGCCCCGTATCGACGTCTGAAGTGACATTTTTACTTCGCGAACGTTGACGACTTTGCTTTGGCCGACGGCTCGACGACGATCAGGCGAAGCAGATGAAAGTCGATCCCGATCCGATCGTCCGGCATTTGGCGCTGTCTCCGAACGACCGCCTCGAATCGGCGCGCGGTTCGGCAATGGACCGCCGACAGGACATCGTGCATCAGCAAAACTCTGGCAGTTTTTGCAGATGCGTTGTCATCTTCCACAAATTCATGCTGGCTGGATGTCGATAAAGTACGCATCACGCAGACGCTTCAAAGCACCGACGTGCCGGGTTCCCGTGCTTCGACCCGGTAGTGAACAAGCGTTGTGCGATGTCGATGGCCGCGATGCGTCATGAACCCATGATGCAGCGCTTCGAGCGCTGCTCAGCACCATCGACGGATTGCCGAGAGATCGACCGTAAGGTCGGGTCAGATTGGGGAGTTAATCATCATGAAACTTGTCATTTCGAAAGTCGCAAAGGCAATCGTGTCCGCGTGCGCCATTCAGAGGGCCGACGTCATGGTCTGCAATTCGGCGGGACAGCAGATCCCGTACGTCATGTTGTTCACCATGTATGGCTTCGTCTGAGCGCGGCGCCACGGCCTCACAAGGAAGGAGATTCTCATGCGCACGACAATTGCAGCGATACTCTGGTTCGTCACGTGCATCCCGTTTGCCGCGAGCGCCGGTGTAGTCGATGCGGGCTGCGCCGCGGCCGTGGTCACGAGCGGAAAGACGCGCGCCGAAGTGCGGGCCGAACTCGTTCAGGCAGAACGCGACGGCTGGATTTCGACTCACTCGCCCAGGCAGCGGACCTATCCGCCCGATATGGCGCAGGCTCGCCGGAATCGGGATGTCCGCGATGCAGGCGCGGTGGCGACGCCATCCTTGCAGGCGTCGAACCAGCAGCCTTGAACAATGACCCTGGCGTCCGCATGCTGGCGCTGCAATATCGCTGCATCGTCATGTAGGCTCCAGGGCGAGCCACGCTCAGAACTTATGTCGTATAGCGAGCCGATAAACCATCTGGTGGTTATTCGACGAATCTCCGGAGCCGCCGATGTTGGCGACGGCTGGCGCGCCCGTCGACGATGTGCCCGAAGCGCGCTGCCAGCCGCCGGAGAAGTACACGTCGGTACGCTTCGACAGCAGATAATCCAGCGTGAACGCCACCTGATTGTAGTGCTGGTTGCCGACGGCATTGCCTTGTGCCGTCGTGACGCTCCGCGCGTTCATGTAGTCGTACGCGACGCCGACGAAAAAGACCGGCGTGACACGGTAGTTCAACCCGATGTCGTAGTTGTTGAAGACGGCGGTACCGTTCATGAACCCCGCACCGAGATTGGCGTATTGAACGTTCGAATACGATGCGCTGATCGTCGCGTTTCCGATCGTGTAGGCCGCCGCGATGACGGCGTCCTGATAGGCCTGCGCGACCTGATAGGCCGAGTTCAGAGAGGAGGCCAGCAGATTGAAGCCGCTTGCATAGTTGGTGAACCATCCGTTGCCTGGCGTCGAGGTCGGGTGTTTGAAGTAATCGAACGCCGCGCCGATCTGAAGCGGACCGTGTGTGTAACCGACTCCAAGCGAATAGCCCGACATCGACGTGAAGTCGCCGGGTACGCCGCCAAGGCTATATTCGACGCCAAAGGAGAAGCCGCGGAAGTCCGGGCTCATGTAGCGCACGGAGTTGTTGAATCGCACGCTGTTGCTGGTGTTGTCGAAATCTCCCGGATGCGCGCTCGGCAGGTCGCCAACCGCCGCGGATCCGGCAAGAAACTCGGGGAAATACCACACCATGTCGTATTGACGGCCGGCGGTGAGAGAGCCGTAAGTGTCGCTGCTCAGTCCGACGAAAGCCTGCCGGCCGAACGCCGTGCCGCCCTGGGCAAACTGTCCGTTGTTCACGTTGATGCCGGACTCGAGCGTAAAAATCGCCTTGAGACCGCCACCCAGGTCTTCCTTGCCGGTCAGCCCCCAGCGGCTGCCGTCGATGCCGTCCAGCGAGTCCATGTAGACGGCTTTGCCGCCGCCTACGTTGGTCTGGTAATGAATGCCGTTGTCGATCTCGCCATAGAGTGTGACGCTGCTCTGGCTATGCGCGACGGAACTGGCCAGCCCCACGAGCGAGCCGACAATGATTTCGATTTTTTTGGTTTTCATGAGATCTCCGCAATCAAAAGGCCATACAAAAGAACGGTTCACTTGACGTTCATCGATTCAGCGAGCGGTACCGGTCAGGCCGAAAAGGATTTCTTCAGGCCGTTCTTCGTCAGGCCATAGCAAGCGCCCATCAGCGCCACGCAAGCCGCTGCAATGAGGATTGGCGCGGCTGCCACGCGAAACATCGCGTCGACGCTCCAGTTGTTCGCGTACAGGACGCCCGCGAGGTAAGTGCCGCCCGCGGCGCCGAGCCGACCGAATCCGTAGGCCCACGCGACGCCCGGGGCGCGCAATTCCGGGCTATAGAACAGCGTGCACAACGCGATCGCGCAGGTTTGTCCGCCGCTGATGCAAAAGCCGCAAAAGAAGATCGTCGTGAGTAAAGCGAGATGCGATGAGCCGATCGCGATGGAGATTGCGTACATCGACACGGCGCCGCCGACGTAGACCGCGGACAGAATTCTGTAAGGGCTCGTGCGATCCATGATGGGTCCCATCAGCAGACTGGCCACCATGCCGCCGATGATCACGGTGATGGTCGCCCAGACCACGAGCGCGGGTGGGAACGAGATGGACGCGAGAACGGTCGGCAGCCAGCTCTGCAGAAAATAGAACGCGGCCAGGTTGATGGCGAATACGGCCCACAGCAGGAATGTCCCCACGCGGAATTGTGCGGAGAACAACCCGAGCACACTTGCGTCTGCCGGCTTCTCTTCGTGAGTGACCAGTTCGCTGTCCGCTTGCAGCGTGAAATCGGGAAAGAGGCGCTTGGTTGCACGAAGCAATTCACCGGGCTGCGCGTTCGCCGACAGGTAGGCCACGGATTCCGGCAGCAGCGGGACGAGCAACACCGTCAAGCCGACTGCCGCGAGCCCGCCCAGCCACAGTGGGCCTTCCCAGCCGAACCGCGGGATCAACGCGCTGCTGCAGATGCCCGCGAAGATGAACCCCAGCGCATATCCCATGTAGACGAGAATGACGAAAGTCGCGCGGGTTCTCTTCGGGCTGAATTCCGAAACGAGGCCCACCGCGCAAGGCGTGGCCGCTCCGAGCCCGATGCCGGTGAGGAACCTCAAGGCGATCAGCTGCGGCACGCTGGTGGCAAAGACGGTCAGGACGGTGAACAGGCCGAAAGCAGCGGTTGCCACGAAAGCGATCTTCTTCGTGCTGAAGCGTCGGGTCGCGAACGGAATGCCGAAATTGCCGATCAGCAACCCGAAGAACACCGCTGAAAAAATCGCGCCGAATACCGCCTTGGGCAGTTGCCATTCTTTCGCGAGAACGGGCACGATGAAGCTGATGACCTGGGTGTCGAAGCCGTCGAAAAGCATCAGCAGCGCGCAGAAGGCGACGATGAAATACTGCCTCCTGCCGATTCTGCGACTGTCGATGATGTCGTAGACGTTGATTTTCCGTATTTCCACATCGTTCTCCTCGCGTTAAAAGAAAAGGTTTTACTTCGGGTATTGCATTTTCTTGCCGGGTTAAAGGTGGTGGCGCGAATGGGCGAGCATTCGGTGCCATTAAAATGGGATTGAAGAATCGACGATTAATGCGACGAATACTTGATAAATTTACGAAGCTGATTGTTGATGCAAATGCGGCGGCCCGGCGGATTCGATCGACGACCGTGCCGTCCCGTCCCGAACGGGGCGAGCGCCATGCACAATGGTGCGGCGCCATCGTCCGTTCGGTATTGGTGTGAAAAAACTGTCTCGCTTGATTTATTATTCCGTCGCTCCGTATTTCATTGCGTTTGAAGAAATCCGGGGCGCCGGGATCGTGAAGTCATCTTGATTGCACGGAGAAATATTGCCGCAGTCCAGGCAGTATTTATTATTCTTGTGTTGCCGCGGCGGTGCTCCGTTCGGCAGATTGTGCGGTGAGAGCGGTCGATCGAAGCGTAATTCGCGGTCGGTGGCCCGCTGAACTTCGCGGTGCCGTCCACGCCGATCTGCTCGACGCCATCGTGGGGTTCGCCCGGCTCGTCGAGCGTGCACGTGACGCGCCACAGCCCATGTACGAAGCACAATCGGGGCCGAACCGGACTGCATGGGCATCGACACCGTCGAACCGCTCACGCGCGAGCCCGGACGTCGGGCGTCCGGGAAGGGGCGGTCTCGCGCAATGAAGTCGTGGCGCCATTCCAGCGTGGCACGTGATGCGGCTGTGCCTGCTTATGCTTCGCATCGTTCGCCACAATTTCAACATGTCGCTAGAATGCCCGATATGAACCGTTACGTTAGCCTTCCTGATTTTGCGGATCCGGACGCGATCGATCGGCCGGCGGTAGCGATGTGCATGCACGTCGACGAGCATGCTGCCGAAATTCCGGTTCACAAGCATCAGAAGGGGCAGCTGGTGCTGGCGTTGCACGGCGCCGTGACCTGCCGGGTCGCGGGCGCGTTCTGGATCGTCCCGCCGCAATGCGGCGTCTGGATTCCCGGCGAGATGCCGCACAGTAACCATGCGACACCCAATGCCCGGCTTTGCTATCTGTTCGCCGAGCCCGGTGTCGTCGACTTGCCGACGGAGTGCTGCACGCTGTCCATTTCGCCGATGCTGCGCGAAATGATTCTGCATCTGGCCGGTGCGCCGCTCGACTACGAGCAGGGCGGCCATACCGACCGGCTTGCGCGCGTGCTGTTGCATGAGCTGACGTTGATGCCGGTCGAGCGCCTCTATCTGCCGGTTACGGATCATCCGCGCATCCGGCAGATGGCGGACGCATTGAACGCCAATCCCGGCGATCGCAGCACCGTCGCGCAATGGGCGAAGCGTCTCGCCATGAGCGAGCGTTCGCTGGCAAGACTCGTCGTCAGTGAAACGGGACTGACCTTCGGCCGCTGGCGGCAGCAGTTGCAACTGCTCGTTGCGGTGCGCGAGCTTGCCGGCGGCGCTTCCGTGCAACGCGTGTCGGACGAGCTCGGCTATGAGTCGGTAACCGCCTTCATCACCATGTTCAAGAAAGCGCTCGGGCATTCGCCAGGCCGCTATTTCGCCGCGCTGGCTCGCACGCAATCGGAGGCCGGGCTCGCGCCGGCGGCTGCGACCGAGATGGACGACCGAGCGGATGGCGCAGCGGACGTTGTGGGCGATGCATGAAGCCGCGCCTTCGCCCATTTTCCCGCCCGTGACGCCGGGTTCTCCATGCGAGACCGCGCGCATCGAATAGAAATGCTGTAGATCGCGCATTCCGCAGAAGACACTGCAGCCGATACCGCTTTGGCGGCCTTCAATACGACCACACATTCTGCGGCATCCCCCGTAATCTTTGCGCACTCGCCACTGAACTCGCATTGCTTTTACGGAGTTGCAAGATGACCGACTTATCGACGGGGACACCCTCGATCCTTTCCCTGGGCCAGACGAAAGTCGACGACGACCCACTCGAAACCGCCGAATGGCTCGATGCGCTCGATGGCGTGGTTCGGCATGCCGGTGCCGAACGGGCTCAGTACCTGTTCGATCGGCTCGCGGCCCACGCGTCGTCCAACGGTATCGCAACGGCGCGCCTCAATGTCACGCCCTACGTGAATACGATCGCCGTCGCTCAGCAGCCGCCGTATCCGGGAGACTTCGATATCGAAGAAAAGCTTGCCGCCGCGCTGCGCTGGAATGCGCTGGCCATGGTCGTGCGGGCCAATCGCGCCTACGGTGAACTCGGCGGGCATATTGCCAGCTATGCGTCGGCGGCCGACCTGTTCGAAGTGGGCTTCAATCATTTCTTTCGCGGCGCGAACGATGCCAACGGTGGCGATCTCGTCTATTTTCAACCCCATTCCGCGCCGGGCGTTTACGCGCGGGCTTACCTCGAAGGTTTTCTCGACGAAGCGCATCTCGAGCATTACCGACAGGAAATCACCGGTGCGGGCCTGTGTTCCTACCCGCATCCGTGGCTGATGCCGGACTTCTGGCAGTTCCCGACCGGCTCGATGGGCATTGGGCCGATCAACTCGATCTACCAGGCGCGCTTCATGCGCTATCTGCAGAACCGCGGACTGCAACGCACGGAAGGCCGCAAGGTGTGGGGCTATTTCGGCGATGGCGAAATGGACGAACCCGAGGCGATCGGCGCGCTGTCGCTGGCCGCGCGCGAGCGGCTCGACAATCTCGTGTTCGTGATCAACTGCAATTTGCAGCGGCTCGACGGACCGGTGCGCAGCAATGGCCGCATCATCGACGAACTCGAGGCGCAGTTTACGGGGGCGGGCTGGAACGTCATCAAGGTGTTGTGGGGTTCGGACTGGGATCCCCTGTTCGCACGCGATCGCAGTGGGGCGCTGTTGCGCGCGTTCGCGCACACCGTGGACGGCCAGTTCCAGACTTTTTCCGCCAACGACGGTGCCTACAATCGTGACCGCTTTTTCGGTCAGAACGCCGAACTGGCCGCACTCGCCGCGCATCTGAGCAACGACGATATCGACCGCCTGCGGCGCGGCGGCCACGATGTGCGCAAATTGCACGCTGCCTACGACAAGGCGTCGAAACACAGCGGGCAACCTACGGTGATTCTCGCGAAGACGATGAAGGGCTTCGGCATGGGCTCGATCGGCCAGGGGCGCATGACCACACATCAGCAGAAGAAGCTCGACATCGAACAGTTGAAGGCGTTTCGCGACCGCTTTCGCCTGCCGCTCTCCGACGACGATGTCGAACAACTCAAGTTCTACAAGCCGGACGAAAGCAGTGCCGTCATGCAGTATCTGCACGCGCGCCGTGCGGCGCTGGGCGGCTACCTTCCGCGCAGGCGCACAGCGGCGTCGCACGCGCCGGCCGTGCCCGCGATGTCGTCGTGGGGACGATTCGCGCTCGATACCAACGACAAGGAAATGTCGACCACGATGGCGTTCGTGCGCATGCTCGGCAACCTGTTGAAGGACGCCGAGCTGGGGCCGCGTGTGGTGCCCGTCGTCGCCGACGAGGCGCGCACCTTCGGCATGGCGAATCTGTTCCGGCAAATCGGCATCTATTCTCCGCTCGGTCAACTGTACGAGCCGGAAGACATGGGTTCGATGCTTTATTACCGTGAGGATACCGGCGGCCAGATTCTGGAAGAGGGCATCTCCGAGGCGGGCGCGGTGTCGTCGTGGATTGCCGCGGCGACGTCATACAGCGTGCACGATCTGACGATGCTGCCGTTCTATATCTACTACTCGATGTTCGGTTTCCAGCGCATCGGCGACCTGATCTGGGCGGCTGCCGATCAGCGCGCGCGCGGTTTCCTGATCGGCGCGACGGCCGGCAAGACGACGCTCGGCGGTGAAGGTCTGCAGCATCAAGACGGCACGAGCCACCTCGCGGCCTCGACGATACCGAACTGCCGCGCGTACGATCCGGCCTTCGCGTACGAAGTGGCGATGATCGTCGACGAGGGCATGCAGGAGATGATCGCGCGTCAGCGCGACGTCTTTTACTACATGACGGTCACCAACGAAAACTACGCACAACGTTCGTTGACTGAAGCGGATCTCGATCGCGTCCGTAGCGGCGTGCTCAAGGGGATGTACGTGCTGGAGCCCGCGCAGATCGAGATCGCGCAGGTGCAGTTGCTCGGCTCGGGCGCGATTCTCGGTGAGGTCCAGGCCGCGGCACGGATGTTGAAAGACGACTGGAATATCGACGCGGCCGTCTGGAGCGTGACGAGCTTTACCGAATTGCATCGCGACGGCGTGTCCGCGGAGCGTGCGCAGCGGCTACTGGATCACGGCGAGCCTGCGGTGCCCTACGTGACGGCCGCCCTGGGCGCCGCACGTGGACCGGTGATCGCCGCGACCGACTATGTGCGCGCCGTGCCCGAGCTGATCCGCGCGTATGTACCGTCCCGCTACGTCGTGCTCGGCACCGACGGCTTCGGGCGCAGCGATACACGTGCGGCGTTGCGTGCGTTCTTCGAAGTGGACCGTGCGTCGATCGTGATCGCCGCGCTGAAAGCACTCGTCGACGAGGGCCGGCAGGACCCTGACGTCGTGCGTCAGGCGATCGACCGATACGGGCGAAGCGGAACCGGGCTGACCGAACCCTGGCTGGTCTAGCACCCGTTGACCGGTGAGCGTCGTGCGAGCGGCGCGCGAAGTGGCTGCTCGAAGGCCTTGCGCGTCCATCGGTCCATCGCGGGAAATCCGATCGAATCAAGTGCGTCCGACCTGATGAAGAGGGGGCGTTGACTGTTGAAATGCTTGCTGTTGGAGACGAATGTGCGGGTGACACGAATAGAAGTGCCGGATATCGGCGATTACAAGAACATCCCCGTGATCGAAGTTCTGGTGGGAGTCGGACAACGCGTCGAACGGGAGCAGTCGCTCGTCGTGCTCGAGTCGGACAAGGCGACGATGGATGTGCCCAGTCCCACCGCTGGCGTGATCAAGGAGATGAAGGTCGCCGTCGGCGAGACGGTGTCGCAAGGCACGTTGATCGCGCTGCTCGACAGCGACGGCGAGCGGCAGGACGACGCGGCGCCTGTGCCTCCGGCCGCCTCGGCTGCGCGCGATCTCGCGTGTCCGTCGGCGAATGTCGCGACAGGGCTGGTGCCGGCGCTTGCGCCGGCGCCCGAACTGAACTCCGCATCCGCGCCATTGCATCACGCGCCGGCGCGCGAAGGCGAGCCGTCTCGCGCCAGCCACGCATCGCCGTCGGTGCGCAAGTTCGCGCGCGAGCTCGGCGTCGACGTCGCGCGCGTGTCGGGCAGCGGCCCGAAGGGCCGCATCACCAAGGACGACATCACGGGCTTCGTGAAGGGCGTGATGTCGGGCCAGCGCGCGGCGCCGGGCGCGGCAGCCGCGCCGGCAGGCGGCGGCGAGCTGAACCTGCTGCCGTGGCCGAAGGTCGACTTCGCGAAGTTCGGCCCGTTCGAGCCGAAGCCGCTGTCGCGCATCAAGAAGATCTCGGGCGCGAACCTGCATCGCAACTGGGTGATGATCCCGCACGTCACGAACAACGACGAAGCGGACATCACCGAGCTCGAAGCGCTGCGCGTGCAGCTGAACAAGGAGCACGAAAAGGCGGGCGTGAAGTTCACGATGCTCGCGTTCGTGATCAAGGCGGTGGTGGCCGCGCTGAAGAAATTCCCGACCTTCAACGCGAGCCTCGACGGCGACAACCTGGTGTTCAAGCAGTACTACCACATCGGGTTCGCGGCCGACACGCCGAACGGTCTGGTCGTGCCGGTGATCCGCGATGCGGACAAGAAGGGCCTCGTCGACATCGCGAAGGAAATGGCCGAGCTGTCGAAGGCCGCGCGCGACGGCAAGCTCAAGCCCGATCAGATGCTGGGTGGCTGCTTCTCGATCTCGTCGCTCGGCGGGATCGGCGGCACGCACTTCACGCCGATCATCAACGCGCCGGAAGTGGCGATCCTCGGGTTGTCGCGCGGGCAGATGAAGCCGGTGTGGGACGGCAAGCAGTTCGTGCCGCGGTTGACGATGCCGCTTTCCCTGGCGTTCGATCATCGCGTGATCGATGGCGCCGAAGCCACGCGGTTCAATGCTTATCTTGGCGCGTTGCTCGCGGATTTCCGTCGCATCATTCTTTGATGAGAAGAGGGGCTCGCGGGGGCGTGCGTTTTTGTCGGTGCGCCCCGTACTGTCGTTGAACCTGTTTTGCATACGGTCTGCTAGCGTCGCCCCTGCGCGGGGCGGCGGTTACTTTTCTTTGTCTTCCAAAGAAAAGTAACCAAAAGAAAGGCGCGTCCTTGGGCGGACAGCAAAGGTGGTTCTGCCCAGGTTCGCGTTCTCTTGTCAGGCCGTGGCCGGTTCATCGCGCGAGTTTCCATTCCCTCTCTCCGTAGCCAACAAGAAGGGGACGTACATGAGTCTCATCGAAGTCAAAGTTCCAGATATCAGCGATTTCAACGGCATCGATGTCATCGAAGTCAACATCAAACCCGGCGACGTGATCGAAAAAGAGCAAACGCTCCTCACGCTCGAATCCGATAAGGCATCCATGGAAGTGCCCAGCCACATCGCAGGCACCATCAAGGAAATCAAAGTCAAAGCCGGCGACAAAGTCTCCCAAGGCACCGTGATCGCACTCGTCGAAGCGTCCGCAAACGCCACCGCACCGGCGAAAGCACCAGAGCCCGCCAAGCCCGTCGCGGCCGCGGCACCGGCTGCGGCTCCGGCACAGGCCGCAGCCGCAGCCGCTGCCGCTCCGGCGCCGCAAGCCGGCAGCTACGGCGGCTCAGCCGACATCGAGTGCGACATGCTCGTGCTCGGCGCCGGCCCCGGCGGCTACTCGGCCGCGTTCCGCGCCGCCGACCTCGGCATGAAGACGGTGCTCATCGAACGCTATTCGACACTCGGCGGCGTATGCCTGAACGTCGGCTGCATCCCGTCGAAAGCGCTGCTGCACACGGCGCTGGTCGTCGAGGAAGCCGCAGCGCTCGCGTCGCACGGCATCACGTTCGGCAAGCCCCAAGTCGACCTCGACAAGCTGCGCGACTTCAAGGGCGGCGTCGTCAAGAAGCTGACCAGCGGCCTCGCCGGCATGGCGAGGGCGCGCAAGGTCGAAGTCGTGACCGGCATCGGCGCATTCGTCGACCCGTTCCACATGGAAGTGCAGGGCGACAACGGCAAGAAGATCGTCAAGTTCAAGCAGGCCATCATCGCCGCCGGCTCTCAAGCAGTGAAGCTGCCGTTCATGCCGGAAGACCCGCGCGTCGTCGATTCGACCGGTGCACTCGAGCTGCGCCAGCTGCCCAAGCGGATGCTCGTGATCGGCGGCGGCATCATCGGCCTCGAAATGGCGACGGTGTACTCGACGCTCGGCGCCGAGATCGACGTCGTCGAAATGATGGACGGCCTGATGATGGGCGCCGACCGCGATCTCGTGAAGGTCTGGGAAAAGTTCAACGCGAAGCGCTTCGGCAACGTGATGCTGAAGACCAAGACGGTCGGCGCGGAAGCGAAGGAAGACGGTATCTACGTGAAGTTCGAAGGCGAGAAGGCACCCGCGGAAGCGCAGCGCTACGACCTTGTGCTCGTCGCGGTAGGCCGCAGCCCGAACGGCAAGAAGATCGGCGCGGACAAGGCGGGCGTCGCGGTCACCGAGCGCGGCTTCATCGACGTCGACAAGCAGATGCGCACGAACGTGCCGCACATCTTCGCGATCGGCGATATCGTCGGCCAGCCGATGCTCGCGCACAAGGCCGTGCATGAAGGCCACGTCGCAGCCGAAGCCGCGCACGGCGAAAAGGCGTACTTCGACGCGCTGCAGATTCCGTCGGTGGCATACACCGATCCGGAAGTGGCATGGGCCGGCAAGACGGAAGATCAGTGCAAGGCCGAAGGCATCAAGTACGGCGAGGCGGTGTTCCCGTGGGCCGCATCGGGCCGCGCGATCGCGAACGGCCGCGACGAAGGCTTCACGAAGCTGATCTTCGACGAGGAAACTCATCGCGTGATCGGCGGCGGCATCGTGGGCCTGAACGCGGGCGACCTGATCAGCGAAGTGTGTCTCGCAGTCGAAATGGGCGCGGACGCCGAAGACATCGGCAAGACGATTCACCCGCACCCGACGCTCGGCGAATCGGTCGGCATGGCCGCCGAATTGTATGAAGGCGTCTGCACGGACTTGCCGCCGCCCAGAAAGGCCTGATCGCCATCTCGGCTTGCGTGTCGCAAGTATGACGAGTTGCGGGTTTTCCCGAGCGTGCGGCGACAATGACCGTTTTTGGTGATAACTCGACTTTTTATCAGAATTTTCCGCGGAGCTGCCAGGCATAAACTTGTTCATCAGGTGATGTTGTTCGAATGCCTGCTGGAGCGGAAATCGATGTTCTGCCGCGCAAGCGAGCGTTCGAACTTCAGGGCACCGGAGCCTTGTGCAAAGAGGAGACGCGGGCTATGAACGTTGCGCTGGACAGGATAGACCTTAGCATCCTGAGTGAACTTCAGGAGGACTCAAGTTTGACGAATCTCGAACTGGCGGCTCGAGTCAACCTGTCGCCCTCTCCCTGTCTCGTCAGGGTCAGAAATCTGGAGCGTCTCGGTGTAATCAGCCGACGCGTCGCCGTGCTCAATGCGTCCCTGCTCGGCCTGGGCATCATGGCCATCGTCGAGATCAGTCTGGAGCGGCAGGGCATGCAGGCGCGGGAGAGTTTTGCCGACACGGTCAGAGGCATCACCGAAGTCATGGACTGCTTCATGATGACCGGGCAAACCGACTATCTGCTGCGGGTGGTGGCGAGAGATCTCGTCGAACTCGAACACATCATCACGCACAAGCTGACGTCGCTTCCCGGTGTGGCCAGCGTTCGCTCGAACGTCGTCCTGAAACGGCTTGCCAACAAGACGACGCTTCCCATCGACAAGACGCGGCCTATCCAGATTCATGGACTGGCGCAGGCGTCGTGATCACATCGCGTAAGGTGCTCTCATGAGTAACGCAATGTCCGCCGGCCGGCCGGCAGATTCGCGCGCCGACATCGCAACGGCGTTGGAGATTATCGAAGAAGCGCGCGCCGGGCGGATGTTCATTCTGGTCGACGACGAGGACCGTGAGAACGAAGGCGACCTCGTCATTCCCGCGCAATTCGCCACGCCCGACGCCGTCAACTTCATGGCGACGCATGCGCGCGGCTTGATCTGTCTCGCGATGACTCGCTCGCGCTGCGAATCGCTGGGTTTGCATTTGATGAGCCGAATCAACGGTTCGCGGCACGAGACGGCCTTCACGGTGTCGATCGAGGCGCGTGACGGTGTGAGCACCGGCATCTCGGCGGCCGACCGCTCCCGCACGATTTCGCTGGCGATCAATCCGGAAACGGGGCGAGACGAGCTCGTTTCTCCCGGACACGTCTTTCCGCTCATGGCGCGCGACGGCGGCACGCTCGTGCGCGCGGGCCACACCGAGGCGGCGGTAGATATCGCCCGGCTGGCCGGGCTCGCACCGGCCGGTGCGATCTGCGAAATCATGAACGACGACGGCACCATGGCGAGGCTGCCGGACCTCATCGCCTTTTCACGGCGGCATCAGCTGAAGCTGGGCACGATCGCCGATCTCATCGCGTATCGCCGACGAACGGAACGGCTCGTCGAGGCCGTTGAACACGGGAGCTTCACCGAGCCGAATGGACGGCATTGGCGGATCGTGGTCTACCGGAACCGGATCGATCAGGTCGAGCATATCGCCTTCGTCATGGGCGATCTACGGGGCGCCGACCCCGTTCTCGTGCGCATGCATGCGATGGATACCATGAACGACGTCATCGGCGGTCACCACCTCGCGTCCCTGCGCGGCGCGGCGCGTTTGCTGGAGAACGAGAATCGCGGCGTCATCGTGGTGATCCGCGAATCCCGCCCGACGGCCGTGTCCGAGCGGGTGCGTGCCATGATGCATCCCAAGCCTGCCGAGCCGGAACTGCGCGATTACGGAATAGGCGCGCAAATTCTCACCGAACTCGGCGTGAAGAACATGATCCTGCTCTCCAATCATGAAAGAACGATCGTGGGCCTGGAGGGCTACGGTTTGAACATGGTCGAGCAGAGAAAAATAGAGCGAATTCACGACGATCAGGAAGTTTGACGCCATCCGGTCGCGCCGCCGTGCCGATGCAGAAATCGGGTCGTCCCGTTCCGATCGCGGGAGCGTTGTTCCGGATGAAGTCGTGACGCTCATCGCAGGGCGTTTCGTGACCATAAAAGCAACTGGAGGAGAGATGAGACACGCAGAAAACCCCGACATCGTCGGCGCGCGCGCGAGCGCCGTGGCCGCGGGGCGGCCCGCATGAAAACGACGGCGGAAAATCCCTATACGATCGGACTCGAGCGCGACCCGGCGAACTTCATTGCCTTGTCGCCGCTGACGTTTCTCGAACGCGCCGCGTCCGTCTGGCCGGAGCGCACGGCCATCGTGCACGGCACGATACGCCGCGACTGGGCCGAAACCTACCGGCGGTGCCGGATGCTCGCCGGCGCGCTGCGCGGGCGCGGCATCGGCAACGGCGATACGGTGGCGATGATCGCGGCCAATACGCCCGAACTGTTCGAGGCACATTTCGGTGTACCGCTTTGCGGCGCTGTCCTGAACACCATCAACACACGGCTCGATGCCGACACGATCGCGTTCATTCTCGGCCACGGCGACGCGAAGCTGCTGATCACCGACCGCGAATTCTCCTCGACGGTGAAGAAGGCCCTGGCACGGCTCGGCCGCGCCATTCAGGTCATCGACATCGACGACCCACAGTTCGGAGAAGGCGATCTGCTCGGCGAAAAAGACTACGAGGCGTTGCTGCAGGAGGCCGCGCACACAGAATTTTCTGTCGCGATGCCGGAAGACGAATGGCAGGCCATATCGCTGAACTACACATCCGGCACGACGGGCAATCCCAAGGGCGTCGTGTATCACCATCGCGGCGCATATCTGAACGCAGTATCGAACGCACTATCGTGGCATCTGGACGAGGACACGACCTATCTATGGACCTTGCCGATGTTTCACTGCAATGGCTGGTGCTTTCCGTGGACCATGGCGTTGGTGGCCGGCACCAGTGTTTTTCTGCGCCATACGCGGGCCGAGCGGATTCTCGCCGCCATCCGCACCGAGGCGGTCACGCATTTTTGTGCGGCGTCCGTAGTGTTGAACATGATCAATAACGCCGCGCCGGAGCTGAAAGCCGGCATCCGTCATGGAGTCAAGGTCATGACCGGCGGTGCGCCGCCGCCCGCTTCGGTGATCGCCGGCATGGAGCGCATGGGCTGGGACGTGACGCACGCCTACGGGTTGACCGAGTCCTATGGGCCGGTCGTGCAATGCGTGTGGCGCGACTCGTGGAATGCACTCGATCTCGATGCGAAAGCGCGGCTCAAGGCCCGCCAGGGAGTGCGCGGCCCCGCTCTCGAGGCAGTGATGGTAGCCAGCCCCGATACGCTGGAGCCTGTTCCAAAAGACGGGCAAACGCTCGGCGAGGTATTTCTGCGCGGCAACAACGTGATGAAGGGCTACCTGAAGAATTCGGACGCCACCGTGGAGGCATTTTCCGGCGGGTGGTTTCACACGGGCGATCTCGCGGTATGGCATCCCGATGGCTACCTGGAAATCAAGGATCGCTCGAAGGACATCATCATCTCGGGAGGCGAAAACATTTCGTCGATCGAGATCGAGGACATACTGTATTCCCATCCCGCCGTTCTGGAGGCGGCAATCGTCGCGCGTCCCGACGACAAGTGGGGCGAGACACCTTGTGCTTTCATCGCGCTCAAAGACGATTCGGCGGTGACCGAAGCGGACATCATCGCGTTTTGCCGCGAGCGGCTGGCACATTTCAAGGTGCCCAAGACCATCGTGTTCTCGCCGCTGCCGAAGACAGCGACCGGCAAGATCCAGAAGTTCCACTTGAGGGAGCGGGCGCGCCAGCTGTGAAAGGGGCGGCGGCGTAGCGCCAGCCGCCGCGTTTCGATCAGCGCGAGGACGCCTCCTTCTGGTCCACGCGAAACTTGCCGGGACTTTGTCCCATGGTCTTCTTGAACATGGTGATGAACGAGTTCGGACCTTCATAGCCGAGCTCGAGCGCCACTGCGTGAACCGACGCGCCTGCCGACAATCGCTGAAGCGCAATGATGATATGCAGACGCTCGCGCCAGCGCCCGAAGGTCATGCCGGTTTCGCTGCGTACCAGCCGCGCGAGCGTACGTTCGCTCATCGCATATCGGCGCCCCCATTCCGCGATCGTGCTGCGGTCGGCGGGGTTGTCGAGCAACGCCGAAGCGATCTGTTGAAGCCGGGGATTGTCGGAGATCGGGAGAAAGACGTCGTCGGGCGCCAGCAGCGCGAGCTGATCCAGCAGCACTCTGGCGAGCCGGCCCACCGGGCCGTCCTTCGGATAGTCGGGCGGAAACCTGGCCAGTGAACGGATCAACTCGCGGATGAGCGGCGTGATCGTAAAGCTGCGGCAGTCGGTGGGCAGGCCGGCCTCGTCGGGCGGAATGAAGATGACGTACAGCTTGGCGAAATCGGAAGCATGATTGCTGTGCGGAATGCCGCCCGGAATCCACACCGCGCCGTTGGGCGGGACGATCCACCATCCGCTCGGCGATCGGCACATGACCGACCCGCTCAATGCGACGACCAATTGCCCCTTGCGATGAACGTGCATCGGCAGCTCATCCTCTTTTCCGCTCGTCTCCAGGAGAACGGAAATGACCGGCAAATCGACGGAGTCCGGATCGAACGGCTGATAGTTGATCTTCACCGGGTCTGTCATGGCTCGCGAAGCGGACATGCCGATTTCAGGATTGTTGGGTTCCACGGTTCACTCGCTTTCTGCGCCTGCCTGGCCTCGGTGAATTCATGTATCGCCGCCCTCGGTGCAACATACGGTGGGCCATCCGACTGACGCGATTTTAATCCGCCGAATCAACGATGGCGCCGGCAAATCAAAATTAAATTTGGCCCCGTCGGACCTACACTGACTCGATGTAAATTCACGAGACATCAGGTATGAAAACCGACGAATTGATTTGCACACGGATCGACGCGGACGTCGTGCAACTGACGATCGACCGGCCGCCGGCGAACGCACTGAACGAACCGCTCATCACCGCATTGATGTCCGTCTTCCGCGACTTCGCTCGACACGACGTGCCACCCGGCATCGTGTTCACCGGGGCGGGAGAGAAGTTCTTTTGTGCCGGCGGCGATATCAATGAAGTGGCGGACCATGAGCTCGCCCTGTCGCGCATGGAAGCGTTCCACGCGTTCCTGGCGCAACTCGAGCAGTATCCGAGCCCGCTCGTGTGCGCGGTCAACGGCTATGCAGTGGGTGCCGGATTCGAAATGGCGCTGCATGCGGACTACGTCGTCGCGTCCGCTGAATCCCGGCTAGGATTTCCCGAGATCAATCACGGCCTGTTGCCCGCGGCAAAAGGCATGCGCCACGCAGCGGCCCTGCTGGGTCGGCGTGCCGCGCGTTCGCTGCTTTTCTCCGGTGAACTGATCACGGCCGGAGAAGCGTTGGCGATAGGCGCGGTGGACGCGATCTCCGCGCACGATGAAACGCTGAGAGACGCGCTGGCCAAATGCCGCGCGCTTTGCGCCAAAGATCGCCAGCTGTTCGCCGCCATCAAGCGAACGCTGCGCGAGAGTCCACGGATGAACGACGAAGCTCTGCTGCAGATGACGCTCGATGACCTGCGTGGATATCTCGGCAACGCGCGGACCGCGGACGCAAGATCCAGATTTCTGAACCGCAATAAGAAGGCCTGATCGTGAGCAATCTCAAACTGCCGGAAACGCTGCATCTTGCGCGCATGACGTATGAGGGCGTGGCGGCCGCATTGGCCACGCAGTTCGATCGCGTCATCATTCCTTGCGGCGCAATCGAGCAGCACGGCCCCCATCTGCCGCTGAGCATGGATGCCGATCATGCTGACGCGCTGGCCGTGGAAATCGCCACGTTGCTGGGGCGAACCCTGATCGCGCCGACGATACGAGTGGGATGCTCGAAGCACCACATGGCCTTCCCGGGCACGATCTCGTTGCAGGAGCACACGTATGCCGCGCTCTGCCACGATTACTGCGTGAGCCTCGCGGCACATGGATTCAAGTGCATCTATCTGTTCTCGGCGCATGTCGGTAACTTCAATGCCCTTCATGCGATGTTGCCGGAATTGCGACAGGCCGTCGGGCCAGACGTCCAGGTGCTTGCCTATACGGATCATCAGGCGTGGCTGCGCGAATGGCGACTGGCCGTCGAGGAAGCCGGCGGCGATCCGGAATCCGTGGGCGGACACGCAGACATCGCCGAAACCTCCCTGATGATCCACCTTGATCCGGACAGTGTGCGACTCGCTCGACTCACGGCCGGCCACGTGGGCGCCATGACGACCGAGCAATTGAACCGGATGTGGAAGGAAGGCGTGGCGTCGATCTCCCGAAACGGCGTGCTGGGCGATGCGCGAGGATCGTCACGCGAGATCGGCGAGGCCTGTTTGCGTGCGACCGCGAGGCTTCTCGCGTCGGCATTTGCGGCCGAATCGTCGACCTAGAAAAAGACGGAGAGCCGGCAGCATGATCTGCCGGTATCGGCAAGGTTGCGGCATGAAAAGAATAAAAAATGCTGCGGGATGTGCGGCAATATTTATTCACGGAAACAAAAGAGACATCAAGGCAGAAAAGGCATCCGGATGGATGAGTATCGCTATCCAATCTGGATGGGCTGTTTCTAAATCAAGTTAAACGACGATGTTAATTGGTTGGCGGCGTGACACTGCCCGAACCTCGGCAGCCGTTCGCGCGCGCCGTGAATTTTCGAATTACGACTGTCAAGGAAAAGAAAATGCCATTGAAATTCGGTTTTTGGTCCGAGCAGGAGACGCAGGTCGGGCATAGCTACTCGAACAGGCTTCGCGAGCTGGTTCGCGAAGCGCGCTTCGCCGAGCAAATGGGTTTCGACTTTGTTGCGTTGTCGGAGCAGCACTTTGCGCTTGGCGGCGTGTCGAGTTCGGCGCCTGAAGTGGTGTTCGGTTATCTCGCGGCCGTCACTTCGCGAATCAAGCTGCGTCCTGCCGTGGCGCTGATGCCGAAGGCCATCAATCACGCGCTGCGTACCGCGGAACGGCTGGCGGCCACCGACATCCTCTCCGAAGGCCGGATGGAGATGTATTGCGGGCGCGCGAACACGACGATCGCAATGCGCGCGTTCAACGTATCGCCGGAGGAAACCCTGCCGCAAATGGAAGAGGGCATGGCGCTGTTGCGCAAAGCGATGCGTGAGGACGTGTTCACCTTCGAGGGAAAGTATTACCAGGTGCCGCCCCGGTCGCTCGTGCCGAAGCCGTTGCAAAAACCGTATCCCGTCCTCGGCGTTGCAGCCACCAGTGCGAACAGCCATGCCTGGGCCGGCTCGGAAGGTCTCGCGGTGATGAGCCATGCGATTTATCAGGGATGGGAGAAACAGAAGGGGCTGCTGGACACCTACTGGAACAGCTGGAAGCGCGATGAGACCGGGCCGTTGCACAAGCCGCGCGCCGGCATGCCGATCTTCATCGGTATCGGCAAGACCGACCAGGAAGCGAAGGACATTTACGCCGGCGCGATCATGAACTATGCGCGCATCTCGACCGATGCGTATCCGCGGCTCGCCAAACTCGCCGACAACTACGCATACATGGCCGAAAGCGTGCCCGCGATGCAGCGCGCCGCCGAAGATTGGGACTACCTGCTGAACGAATCCGCCACCACGGTGTGCGGAAGCCCCGATACCGTCATCCGTCAGTTGGAGCAATACGAGAAGCTCGGAATCGACGAGGTGCTGCTGCATATCGACTCGGTGCCGCACGAGCAGATCATGTCGACGATCGACATGGTGGGCCGTTACGTGATTCCGCATTTCAACGATCGCAACAATATCGTCCGCCCGACCGACGAGTTGCTCGAGAAGATTCGCGCCATGCGTCCGCAGGCCGCCAACCCGAAGCAAAGTCAAGGATGAACCTATGAATACGTCTTCGCGCTATCAGTATCTGAATGTCGAACAACGGTCCTCCGGTGTCGCGATCGTTACGATGAATCGCCCGGAAATCCTGAACGCCATCAATTGGGACATGCACGACGAACTCGAACGGGTATTCGTCGAGCTGGATCACGACAAAGCGGTCAAGGCGATCGTGTTGACCGGCGCCGGTCGCGGGTTCTGCTCGGGCGGCGACCAGAAGTCGATCGACAACGGCAATATCCCGTCGGCGACGCGTGGTGGCCGTCACCTCATAAGAAACATGCTGGAGGTCGAGGTGCCGATCGTGGCGGCGGTCAATGGCGTGGCCGTGGGCCTGGGCGCGACGCTCGCGCTGTTCTGCGACATGATTTATGCGAGCCCGACCGCACGGTTCGCCGATACGCACGTCAATGCCGGTGTCGTCGCGGGCGACGGCGGTGCGGTGATCTGGCCGCTTCTGCTCGGGCCGGTCCGCGCGCGGCACTATCTGATGACGGGCGACTTCGTCAGCGCGGAGGAAGCGCTGACGATGGGGATGATCAACAAGATCGTCGAAAGCGACAAGCTGCTGGAGGCGGCGATCGATTACGCGGAACTGCTCGCGAGCGGCCCGCGCGACGCGATCGTCTGGACGAAGTACTGCGTCAACAAGCTCGTCAAGCAGAATGCCCATCTGCTTCTCGACACGTCGATCGCTCTGGAGACGATCACGTTCAATTCCCCCGAGCGCCGCGAAGCGGTGGCTTCGTTTACCGAAAGGCGCAAGCGCTTTGGAGACAACTGGAAATGAGCGCGGCACCGTGGACTTCCGGCAATCAATTCGCGACCACCACCATTCCGGCCTTGCTGATCGAGCGCGTGAAGAACGACGCCGACGCAAACGCGTTCTTTCAGAGGCGTGCCGGAGCGTGGGTGCCCACCACCTGGAAGGGCTATGCGAACGCAGTCTGTTCCGTATCCGCAGCCCTCGGCGCGGCCGGTGTCGCACGAGGCGATCGGATTGCCATCATGGGCGACGTATCGCAGGAGTGGCTGATTGCCGACATGGCGACGATCTGCTCGGGCGCGGTGACGGTAGGCGTCTATTTCACCGCGTCGGTCGAAGAGGTGCGCTACTACCTGGAGGATTCAGGGGCGACACTCGCTTTTGCCGGAAGTGCCGAACAGCTTCGGGTCATGAAAGCGGCCGATACGTCCAGCCGGCTCCTCAAGATCGTGGTGCTCGATCCGGACTGGAAGCGCTCGCCTGACGAAACCGGCATGAATGTCGTTTCACTCGCCGAGTTCGCGTCGCATTTTGACGGCGACGAAGTCGCTTATCTGCGTGAGCAGTCAGAGCTTGCGCGGCCGACGGACCTGGTGAGCCTGGGTTACACCTCGGGAACCACGGGGGCGCCGAAAGGCGCGATGCTGACGCACGTGTCGATGCTCGCGGGCGCGTTCACGTGGCCGACCTTCTGTCCGGCGATATTGTCCGAACCGCAGCGCATGGTGATCCATCTGCCGCTTTCGCACACGGTCGCGCGCATTCAGGCGACGACGCTGCCGTTGATCGCGAAGACGGTACCTTACTTCGTCGACGTGTCGGCCGATTTCGCGAAGTGCATTCAGGAAGTCAGACCGACGTCCTATATGGCGCCGCCGCGCTTCTATCAGAAGTTCGCGACCCAGATCATCAACCACGTGAACGGCAGCAGCGAAGCCGAGCGGAGAAACTACACGCTCGCGCTCGGCATCGCGCGGGAAGTGCTGGCCGATCGCCAGGATGCAGGCACGGGCGACCCGTTCAAGGAACAGCTCTACGCCATCTGCCGTGAGCACGTGTTCAAGCCGTTGCTGGCCAGAATCGGCTTCGACGATTTGCGCTATCCGTACACGGCCTCCGCTCCGGTGCCGCCCGAGGTCGTCACGCTGTTTCAGTTGTGGGGCGTCAACCTGAAAGAGAATTACGGGCAAACGGAGATGGTCGGCGGCAACCTCGCGCAGGTGACCGACTGGTCGAGGCCCGGCAACTCCGGCGTCCCGCTCGACGACCCCGCCTGGGAAACCCGCGTGTTGCCGGACGGCGAAATGATCGTTCGGGGGCCGGGGCTGTTCATCGGCTACTGGAACAAGGAAGCCGAAACGAAGGCCGCGCTGCGGGACGGCTGGCTGTACACCGGCGATATCGTCGACGTCGGCGCGGACGGGTCGTACAAGCTGATCGATCGAAAGAAGGAGCTCATCAATACGGCCGCCGGCAAATCGATCAGCCCGGTGCAGGTCGAAAACGAACTGCGCCAGAGTCCGTACATTACCGAGGCACTCGTGATCGGCGAAGGGCGCAAGTATCTGACGGCGTTGATCGAAGTCGACGGCACGCTCGCCATGGACTGGGCCAGGACGCACGACCCGTCGGTCACGCAGTACGCCGATCTGGCCAGTTCGCAGCCCGTTATCGACCTGATCCGTGAAGAAGTGGAAAAGGCAAATGCGAGGTTGGCGCGCGCGGAGCAGATCAAGGCGTTCAGGATATTCCCCGAGGAACTCACACCGGAAAACGGCGTGATGACCGCCACGCGCAAGAAACGCCGCAAGGCATTGATGGCACGCTACGCGCACATTATTGCCGGCCTTTACGACGATGCCGAAGAGCAGTTGATCAAGGAGCAGCTCGTCGGTTCAGGGACAGCAGCGTCCGTTCACCGGCAATAGGAATCGCCGGCAGCGCAATTGGCCACGAGAACCCGTCGACGGTGCGGCGTGGGTGATGAACGGTGCAACGCCACGGGTACTTCACCACGCATGCTTCATGCAAGGACCCGTGGCGCGCCGCCACGAAGCCGCACCGCCGTTCCGTCCACCGAGAGAGGTACCGCCGTGATAGCACTTTCCCCCGACCGCACGACCTTCCGCGAAGCCATGTCCCGTATCGGCGCAGCGGTGAATATCATCACCACCACGACACCTTCCGGCGATGTCGGCATGACGGTGTCCGCGGTGTGCTCCGTCACCGACGATCCTGCTACGGTGCTCGTTTGCATAGACCGGTCCAGCCGTCAATATGGACACTTCAGCAAGGCGGGCATCATCTGCGTCAACGTTCTTTCCCATGAGCACGAGATGCTTGCACCGATCTTCGCGGGCAAGGGCGATGTCCAGATGACCGAGCGCTTCACGTACGGCGAGTGGATCCGTCTCGTCACGGGTGCGCCGGTGCTGGCCACAGCGGCCGCGAGTCTCGACTGCACGGTGGACCGGAGCATCGACATCGGCACACATACGGTCTTTTTCTGCGCCGTGCAGGCGCTACATCTCGGCTCCGCGTGTACGGGCCTCGTCTATCACGGGCGCGCTTATCATCGGCTGCCGCAGCAGCATGCGTGACACGGCGCGGCCGTTCCCCAGCGACCACAAGGCCAGGCCGATTGTTGCCGTTCGAAGTTTCTGCTGACAGTGTCCGCCGATACTGCTGATGGGTGCGTTTGCGGTGGCGTAGTCAGCAAAGGACGAGAGCTACACCGGGACGATGGAAGTCGATGGTGGGCTGCCCCGGCGTTATACAAATAGCCGGTCTTCCGATGTAGAGCGATGACCTGGTGTAGGCGTTCATTATTAGCGCTAGCCGTGTTCAGAAACGTTGCTAGCGGAAATTCTCAAAGAAGCCTCGGCGAACAGGGACTTTTTGAAGCTTTCTGGCGGCTGCTTAGCCGTTGCGTTTCTGCAACGGAAACTTGGCCAATGTTCACTAACGTTGCTAGCACGTTGCACGTGTTCTTTAATACTGCTAGCGCACGTGTCGCGTGGATTGATAGGGATCCATATGGCTTCGATCGAAGAGCGGGCCGCTCGAGCAGCGAAGATTGCGTCCGTGCTTCGACCGCTTGGCAACGGCGTGCTTTCCCGACAGCAGGCTGAACGAGCAGCACAGCTATTAGGCGTTCACTGCACCACCGTATATCGCCTGCGTCGACGTTTCCTCGCAGATCCGGTCGCCAGCACATTAGAGCCAAGGCAGCCGGGTAGGGCGACCGGGGGCAGACTGGACGCCGCCGTCGAATGCGTCATCGACGAGGCCGTGCACGAATGGCTCCCTGATCAGCGACACCTTGCGCATCCTGCAACTGATCTTGTACTTGAGGTGAAACGTCGCTGCAGCGTTGCAGGTCTATCGCCTCCAAGCAGGTCAACAATTGCTCGACGGTGGCTCTCCTATCGCGAGCAGGATGCTTTGGCACGAGCTGCGCTCCCGAACGCTGCAGTTGCCCCTGGCACATTCCAGGTCCGACATCCGTTAGATATCATGCAGGTTGATCACACGCAAGCGGACATCCTGCTCGTTAGCGAACTGGACGGACAGATTATCGGTCGACCGTGGCTGTCTGTGGCTCTCGACGTTGCTACGAGATGTGTGCTTGGCTTTTATGTCGCAATGGAGAGGCCGGGGGCTGCGACGGTAAGCTTGCTCCTCTCGCGCGTAGTTCTGCGCAAAGAGCCGTGGCTCGAAAGACTAGGCGTTGAGGCTGACTGGCCGATGCGCGGTATCCCTCGAACGCTGCATCTTGATAACGCGGCCGAATTCAAAAGCCGTGCCCTTCGCAGTGGATGCCGCGAGTACGGCATTGAACTGATGTACCGACCGGTGGGCAAGCCGCACTTTGGTGGCCACATCGAGCGGCTGAACAGGACCTTGATGGAGCGCGTACGTGGCCTCCCTGGTTCGACTGGATCGTCAGTCAAAGGGCGCAAGGCGCGCCAGGCCGAAAAGACAGCTTCGCTTACGTTGAAGCAGTTCGAGCAGTGGCTGGCTGTCGAGATCGGTAGGCGTTATCACTGCGGCCCCCACCGCGGTTTGTTGGGACTTCAGCCCGCGCAAAAGTGGCAGGAAACATGGCGAGCAGCGGATTCACGATGCTTGCCAGCTCAACCGGATGCCGAACTGAAGTTTCTGATCCGGTTCCTGCCAGTCGCATCCCGGACCATTCAGCGGGACGGCCTCAAGCTCTTCCTGATCCGCTATTGGCATCCCTTGTTCGCGGCATGGCGGGAAACACGCCGGTCCGTGACGGTCCGCTATCACCCAGAAGACCTCTCGCGCATCTTCGTAAGCGCTGGCAGAGGCAGTTTCGTTGAAGTGCGATACGCGGACTTGCGTCGGCCTCCCATCTCGCTGTTCGAACAGCGAGCAGCTTTGCGAGCTATCCGGGCTAGGGGACAACGGGCAGTATCGGAGAGGGAGATATTCGAGACTGTTGAGCAGCAGCGACAACTGGTCGTCACTTCCCAGCGGGCTACTCGAGCGCGACGCCGCATGGCACGTCAAGCTGGCGGTTTGGTTCCGAAGAGCAGCATCGAAGATCTCTCACTCACTGAACAGCGGCAGGTCGAGCAGGTAAACTACGACGCACCAGTTACCGCGTATGACGTTGAACAGTGGTAGGGGGCCAGCATGAAGCAAGATGATTTCGCGCATCTGCTACCCGCAGCAAGAGATCAGGTCCTACTCGGAAAAGAGGATCGCATAAAGAGTCTGCTACGTGACCGGTGGATCGACTATCCCCGAGCGACTGAAGCCTTACAGCTACTGCAGCGGCTCTATGACACGCCGAGACGTGAGCGCATGCCGTGTCTTCTGCTGCACGGCGACTCGAACATCGGGAAAACCAAGATAACGGCCAAGTTCAGGCGAGCGCACCCCAGCGAGTTCGACGAGAGAACCGGGGTAGAGCGGTGTCCGGTCGTGAGCGTACAGATGCCTCCCACCCCCGATCAGCACCGCTTTTACGCCGCCTTGCTCTTTGAGCTCGGTGCGCCACATAACCCCGCTGCAGGGCTTGCCACACTCGAGCGGCTCGCTCGCGACATCTTGCGGCGGATGTCGCCGCAGATGCTAATCGTAGACGAGGTCCATCACCTGCTCGCCGGAACCTACCGTGAGCAACGCGCCTCTTTGAACCTTCTAAAATACCGAGCCAACGACCTGCAGATTAGCATGGTCCTTGTCGGTACGCGCGATGCCGTTCTAGGGCTTCAGACCGATTCACAGATGATCAGCCGCTACAGACCATTCGAGATCCCAAGGTGGAGGGAAAGTGAAAGTCTTCGCAGGCTCATGGCTGCGTTCGAGAAAGTCTTGCCGCTACGAAAACCATCGAATCTGTCGCGACGTGAGATTGTCCAGCTCGTTCTCGAGATAAGCGGAGGGCTGACTGGCGCCATATCTACGATCCTCAACGAAGCAGCAGAGTTGGCGATCAGGAACGGTGACGAGTGCATCGATATCGCTCACCTAGAACGAGTTGCCCGCGCGTATGTCTGACACCCACCGGCCGTGGCCCATCGCACCTCGCCCCTTCCTGGAAGAGGCGTTTGGTAGCTGGTTGGGTCGAATCGCGGCGCGGTATCAGACGAGCGTAGACCTGATCTGGGAATCGGGCACAGGCGTAGCGATGCCTAGCCTGACCAAGGCCGGCTGGATCCTCTTTCCCCCAGTTCCATCCGCAACTCTGAGCCGTCTATCTCGCGTAGCGCGGCTCAACGATGGCATTCTGAGCATGATCCAGACGCCGCATGAGTGGGTCTTCGACCAGAAGTACTTGGTGTATTGCTTCAGATGTCTTGTTCTGAACGACGCCGATGTCACTGCATCACGGTGGAAGAGGGAGTGGCTCGATCCGTCAGCCGACTACTGCCGGGTGCACCACAGCCTGCTCGAGACTGTTCCGCAATCGATTTTCGCCAGAGCTCCGAATTTCGACGCCGCGCTGCGGGCGATATCACGTTATCGATGCCCACCGCTTAGGCTGAGCAAAACACTACGCTAGCAGTATTAGTGAACATTGCTAGCACTACTTTGGGCACGGCTAGCATTGATTGTGAACTGCTACACGAGCTGGCCGTGCCCGGCTTGCGCATCGGATTCAAATTCCGGTGGACCGCCCTCGGTGGTGGTGTAGCGACCGAGGCGAAAATCACGCAGCAAGCCCGCATGACGATCACGCCCGACCTGCCGCTGCCGTTTGACGCGCAAGCCGCCGCAAAGATCGGCGGATTGGTTATTGTGATCTCAGGCGCCTCTTGTCGTCATGCTCACTTTCGCACTGGGCGGCTGTTGAAATTCGGAGCGGTGACCTGGCCCACTCGATCAATCGCGCTGGCTGCGCGTTTTAGGTAGCATGCCGTGGAAGCAATGAAAAAGGGCTCCAACGGCATAAGCGATGGTCGCTTCACTGCCGCTGGAGCCCGTTCAGGGCCAGCCAGTTACTGGCCTGCGGCCAGTGCCTTAACCCTCTCGGTTGTTAGTGCGTTGCCGGCAATGCCCCAGTCACCGCTCTTTACTTCCTCAACGATAACCCAGGTAACGGGCCGCATGCTTTCGCCCTCGATCGACACCATGGCGTCGGTAAGGGTAGAAATGATCTTTTCCTTGTCGGCTGCGGAGAAAACGCCTTCGATGACTTTTACGTTAATGAGCGGCATAAGTGTTCCTTTGGTTCGTTTGAATTGATGCTGCTGTCTTGCCTTACGTCGGCTTGATTCAATGGTATTGCTTCACAATTGCATCTCGGATTCGTTCGAGGGACAGCCGAAGCTGCGCCCGCGGACACGCAAGATTGAGTCGCACTCTGCGGTCGCCGTTCTCGACGAACATCTCTCCGCCTTCCAGAACGACGCCTGATTTTTCAAGAAAGAAACGCGTGAGGTTGACTGAATCGTCGAAATAGGTCCGTAGGTCGATCCACGCCAGATAAGTCGCTTCCGGAACGCGAAATTTTGCTTTTGGCAAGTGATCGCTCAGAAAGTGTTGAGTCAGGGCGAAGTTCTCGTCCAGATACAGCCGCAGCGCATCCAACCACGGAGCGCCATCGCGGTACGCACCGATGGCGGCGGCGAGACTGAGCGGGTTCACGAACGGGTAGTGGCGCCGTTTCCATTCTGAGCGCAATTCCGGATCCGGGATGATGACGGTCGCGATCATCATTCCTGCCAGATTGAACGTCTTGCTAACGGCCATGCACGTGATGATGTCTGGGCTACCCGGGAACAACTTCGCCAACGGCGTGTGTGCATTTCCGGTTCTTAGCAAGTCGCAATGGATCTCGTCAGAAACAATCTTCACACCGTTTGCGATGCAGAGTTCACCCATTCGGCGCAGCTCGTCGCTTGTCCAGATCCGGCCGGTCGGATTGTGAGGGTGGCAGAGGAAAAAGAGCTTCACCGCCGGATCGCTAACTTTCGCTTCGAAGTCCTCAAAGTCGATCGAGTACTTGCCGTCGTCGGATGCGAGCATGCGTGACGTCACGAATTCGCGATCGCGCTGAAGCGCCGCGTGTTTGAAGTATCCATAGGCCGGCGTCAGACTAAGCACTTTGTCGCCGGGGCGGCACACATATTCTACGAGTGCGAAGAGGGCTGGTATGACGCCGAGTGAGACCTGCATTTCCTCGCGAGCGAAATGCCAGCTGTATCGTTGCGCACACCAGGAGTGGAAAGCCTGATAGAGCTGCTCGTCCAGGTCCGCCGTGTAGCCGAAGATGGGATGTTTGAGGCGCTCGGTAATGGCATCGATGGCGGCATCGGGGGCGGCGAATTGCATGTCGGCGACCCACATCGATATCAGCTCTTCTCTCGGCATCTCGAGTGCAAGTGCAGGTGCATCCGCTCCGAACAGATAATTCGCGAAACCTTCCTCCGCCATTGCATTTGTGTTGCGGCGGGAGATCGAGCGATCAAAGTTATAGCCCATACTGGATTCTCCATGTACGAAATCAAGCATTCAACGAGCCTCGCGCGATGCAGCTGTTGGTCTATCGCACCGACGGACGACGGCATATCCGCTTGACCTTTCGGTCCCATGACGCGCAACAGTTTCGAAGGCCTGCATTGACGTCGATGGGGAGTCTGAATGTGGCATGCAACCTGAGGCGACGCCTCGGCCGGTCCGGATCACGGTCGGCCGGCCAAGTTTCGCCAGATCTTCTGATGCTATTAAATGCCGATGGGAAGCACTTCGAACGACTTGGAAAAGTTGATTCGGAGACTTCCCATGCAAGCAGTCCGAGCCCGCCGTACCTCATCTCGCGTTCATGTCGGGGACCGGAATGATGCGTCGGCATTTCAGTCCGATTACGCGGTTTCCTGCTCGAAAGTCGGATAATCGGTGTAGCCCTTGGCACCAATGACGCCATAGAAGGTCGACCGATCGGGCTCCGTGAGCGGCCAACCGTTCTTCATCCGCTCCACCAAATCGGGATTGGAAATGAAGGCCGTGCCGAACGCGATCAGGTCAAGTTCTCCCTTCGCCAGTTCGGCTTCGGCGAGCTCCTGCGTGAAGCCGCCGGCGCCGATCAGCGTGCCTTGGTAGGCCTTGCGAAAGGCCGCACCAAAGCCATTCGGAGTACCTGCTGCAGAAATGGTCGTCTGATAGTTCAGGTGTACGAACGCCAGCTTCCGTTCGTTCAAGGCCGAGGCCATGCTCGCCCACGCATCCGCTTCCCCTTCGAAGGCCTCCATATCGTAGATGCGCCCGAACGGCGAGACCCGCACGCCCACCTTTTCACCGCCAATGGCGTCTGCCAGGGCGTCGATCGTCTCCAGCAAAAAGCGCTGACGATTAGCGATGGAACCGCCATATTGGTCGGTGCGGGTGTTCAGCGCGCTGCTCAGGAACTGGTCGAACAGGAAGGCATTGGCCGCCATCACTTCTACGCCGTCGAAGCCTGCGTCCATCGCCCGACGCGCGGATGCAACGAAGTCCTGAGTGACACGTTGCACTTCGTCCGTGGTCAGCGCACGCGGCACACTCGGGAGGACCGGGCCCTCCTTGCCGGGTTCTACCCACGCGTAGACCATGGTCGTGGTCGCCGGCACTTCGCCCGACGACACCGGAGCCGCATTGCCAGGCTGGATGGAAACGTGGGACAGCCGGCCAACGTGCCAGAGCTGGGCAAAGATTTTGCCGCCCTTTTTGTGCACGGCGTCGGTGACCTTCCGCCATCCTTCCGTCTGCTCGTCGGTGTACAGACCCGGCGTATACAGATAGCCTCGGCCCTCTTCGGACACCGGAAGACCTTCGGTGATGATCAAGCCGGCGGAAGCACGCTGCGCGTAGTAGAGCGCGGTGAGATCGTTGGGAATGTTATCGGGCGTACGCGTGCGCGTCATCGGTGCCATGACGACGCGGTTGGCGAGCTGCGTCCCGGAGAGATCGTAGGGCGTAAACAATTTACTCATCATGTTGCTCAAAATGTAGGTGCGCCAGGGCGCTGGTGAGTGTCGGGTTAAATGCGAAATGAAACGGATGGCTATCTAACAGCCGGGAATCTGCTTCACGCGCATTTCGGTCAGTCCGGAAAGAATCGATACCTTGTGAATGGGGGGCTGCCTAGTGAGCGCACCCGTCAATGCTGCAGCTCATGCCTCCGGTGTCTTCGCTTTCGTCCGGTACGTTCTCGGCGGAGTCGAACAACGCTTTTTCGAACACGGCAACTTCACGTGCGCCTGAGAGGTACGTTCGGTTGTTGAAGACAAACAGCGGAACGCCATTTGCGATTCGATTTGCCTCTGCTTCATCTCGCGCGATTTCGGACACCATCTCGCGATCGTCGAAGGAGAGCGACGCAGCAGAAATGCCGATGCTCTTCGCAAGGTCGATGAGCGCGGCTCTATCGAAGATGTCAATCCCGTCGGTCGTCGCGGCCCGGTAGATCGCTTCGATCATCCGTTGTTTGTCTTCGGACGTTTGGACACTTTTGACGAGTAGGTGCGCGTCGCTCGTATCGCCAAAGCGCATGGTCTCGAATCGGTAGTTCAGACCTTCCTGGGCTCCGGCCGAGCACACCGCATCCATCATTCTTTGCGCTGCTGTCGCGTTTCCGAACTTGGCATAAAGCGCGTCTGTAAAGCCGGTCGGAACCATGCCTCGCGCAAGACGGTAGGACTTGTGTGTCACGACCACGTCGACGTGCTGCGTCACGCCTTCTATCGCTTTTTCCAGGCGTCGTTTTGCGATCCAGCACCAGGGGCAGACAAAGTCCGACCACACTTCTACATTGACCCGCTTCATGTTTCATCCTCAGCTAGAAATTGCTGCCTCGTGGCGCTCCGCTCGCAGCGGTAGCGCCGGGTAGGACATTTACTCGCGACCGAGATGGTCCAGCGCGTCGAGGACATGAGTGCTATAGACCACAGCGGCGCCGGCATTGAGATTGATGGCGACACCAAGTGCTTCTGCGACTTCTTCCTTCGTCACACCGAGCTTGTTGGCTTCTGCCGCGTGAAAAGCGATGCAGCCGTCGCAGCGTGTTGTGACAGCGACTGCCAACGCAATCAGCTCTCGCGTCTTTGCGTCGAGATGATTTGTCTTGGCGCCGGCGGCACCGAGCAAACCAACGCCTTTGAGCGTGTCCGGGGTGTACCGTGCGAGTTCATGCACGCGACGGGTGACGGCGCCGATTGTTTCAGTCCAGTTTTCCATGGTTTTCTCCAAATAACAACCAACTAGTTGGTAGGGTAAATACTCAAATAAAAGAGCCATGTTCACGCGGAAAACGGCTCTGGCGCTGGGTGCAACGATGAATCGTTTGGGGAAGCGATCCCCTTTTTATGCTGCGGAGACGATGAGTCGAATGATGCCGCGGTCGAGCGTTTCGCCGTTCTTCATGGCCCACTCGACAAAGCTGGCTCCCTCTAGAACGCTCAATACCTGATACGCCTTCTGGCAGCTCCCCACACCGGCGGCGATCTCGCCGTCGCTGATGCCCTTGTCGATGACCCTGGTCAGCCAGCGCAGTTGCAGCTCGAAAAACCGGTGCGTGAGCTTCTGCAGTTCGGGCGGCAAAGCAGCCATCTCGGCGGCAAGCGCACCGCAGAGCGGGAGCAGGCTTCCATCACTGCTGGCGCGAAAGGTATCGAAAAATCCGTTCAAGCGGCCCCAGAAGTCCTCATTCTCGCGGTCGATTCGCTCGAACGCTTCCACCACTCTCGCGACATAGGCTTCCACAATCGCAACGCCCAGATCTTCCTTCGTCGGGAAGTGATGGTGAATGCTTGCCTTCCGGATGCCAACGGTTTCGGCCAGATCCGCATAACTGAAGGCGGCATAACCCCTCGAGCGCATCAGGCCTTCTGCAGCTTGAACCAACGCGTCGCGCGTACCTACTGCCATGCATCCTCCGGCACACTGCCATCTTCAATTGAACGAACCCAGCGAATCACTGCAAGCGGAGTCTACCTACTAGTTGGTTTTTTGTCAAGCATGACGGCGCATCTCGTCTTCGCAGCGGGCCAACCTTGCAGGGACGCCCCGCAAGCAGATGGTGGAGGAACGTGTCCCCAATTGCACTAACCGACCTCGTGCATTTTTTCATTGAGCGGGCAGAGCGGCAAATTCGTCCGATCAATCTCGAAGGAGCGTCACGACTACAAGGACGAGAAATGCCCTTGTGAAGCTACCAACTAGATGGTAGGCTTGCCGCGTGTTTGAACTTTTCCCTGCGCGAGAGCGCTCCTAGGAGGACCAGCAGATGACTACCCACCCGAACGGAATCGATGTGCCGGCTTTGCAGCAATTCGCGCAAGAAGTCGCCACGGACCCCACGAAGCGAAACGCGCGCTTCAACGTCAAGACGAAATGGGAACACCAGACGCGTTCCGTGGCGACTGTCAGCCACTATGAGCTGGGCGGGGTGACTCACCAGCGGCATTTCGAAATCGCAGCGGACGAACCCACCCAGCTTTTGGGCACGAATAGCGCGCCTAATCCGCAAGAGCTGCTCATGGCCGCGCTCAACGCTTGTTTGACGGTCGGATACGTGGTCAACGCCGCCGCGATGGGCATCACTGTCCACAGTCTGGAAATCGAGACCGATGGTGAGCTGGACTTGCGCGGTTTCCTCGGGCTCGACGAGAGCGTGAACCCGGGATACGACGAAGTGAGCTATGTCGTTCGCCTGCACACGGACGCTTCGCGCGAGCGTGTCGAGGAGTTGCACCAGGTCGTGACGAAAACTTCGGTCAACCTCGCGAATTTCTCGAAGGCGATCCGCATGGTCTCGACTCTCGAAGTCCGCGAAGGCTAACCAGCGGAGGTACTTGCGATACCGGCCGCGTTCTGCGTTCTGCGTTCTCCGCGAGGCGAGCTGATTCATGGACGCGGCAAGACGAGTAATGTCCGCGTTGGCGCGGCCGCGCATGCGGAACTGATCCAGACATTTAAATTAAGGAAGCCAAAATGAATGATTTTTCCGGTAAGAAACTTCTTGTCGTCGGTGGCACCAGCGGTATCGGGCTCGCAACGGCCAAACAAGTGCTGAAAAGCGGCGGTAGCGTCGTCTTGACGGGAAACAGGAAAGACAAAGCTGAAGCGGTCCGTGCCGAACTGAGCGGGCTCGGTCCGGTCTCCGTGATTGCGGCGAACCTCATGACCGAGGAAGGCATGAACGCCATCCGCTCGGAGATCAACGCGAATCACAAAGATATCTCGCTTCTGGTGAATTCTGCGGGCATCTTTGCTCCGAAGGCCTTCATCGACCACGAAGAATCTGATTACGACATGTACCTGTCGCTCAATCGTGCCACTTTCTTCATTACGCGGGACGTGGTCAGGAACATGCTCGCTGCGAAGCTCCAAGGCGCTATCGTGAACGTCGGGTCGATCGGAGCCCAGGCAGCGCTGGGCGACTCCGCGGCATCGGCGTATTCCATGGCAAAAGCAGGTCTGCACGCGCTCACGCGCAATCTCGCGATTGAACTCGCCGATGCGGGTATCCGAGTGAATGCTGTCTCGCCGGCGATCGTACAGACGTCGATTTATGAAGGCTTTATGGCGAAGGAAGACATTGCCGGTGCGATGAAAGCGCTCGAGTCGTTTCATCCGCTCGGACGCGTCGGTACGCCCGAAGACGTTGCAAACACGATCGTCTTCCTTCTTTCAGACAAGACCTCGTGGGTAACCGGTGCCATCTGGAATGTGGATGCGGGGGTGATGGCCGTGCGCAAATGATGGCTGTTTGGATGTACGCGCGCTAGCAGTACATGGGCGACGGAAACGTGATGAAGGAGGGGCTACCGCTGCCTCCAGCGGTGCTCCAACAGGACATTGAAGGCGTAGTCGGCGACTTCATGGACGGCGAGCAAGGAGTGTGCGATGCGATTTGCAGTCTATAAAACGGATGGGCACCGCGGCATCGCGGTGGAGCACGGCGGGCGATGGTTCGGGCTGACCGCCGAGGACACCGCCTATCCGGGCGATCTGGATGCGCTGCTGGCGCACGGCGCTGATCTTGCCGAAGTGGGCGCGCTTCTCGCGCGCGGCGCGCCGGTCGATCTCGAGGCGGTGCGCTTGCTGCCGCCGTTCGGACGGTCCGGCAAGATCGTCTGTGTCGGATTGAACTACCTCGACCACTCGACCGAGACCGGGTTTGCGAAGCAGGCCTATCCGACCGTGTTCGCGCGGTTTGCGTCGAGCCTGATCGGCCATGGCGACCCGATCGCGCTGCCGGCGCAATCGTCCCAACTCGACTACGAGGGCGAACTAGTGGCGGTGATCGGCAAGGGCGGACGCAGCATCGCGCGCGAGCGGGCGCTCGATCATGTTGCCGGCTATTCGATTTTCAACGACGCCACGCTGCGTGATTACCAGTTCCGCACGCCGCAATGGACGATGGGTAAGAACTTCGACGGGACGGGGGCATTCGGGCCGTGGTTCGTCACGGCCGACGAACTGCCGCGCGGCTGCAAGGGGCTGAAGATCCAGACGCGCTTGAACGGTGCGGTCGTGCAGGAGGCATCGACGTCGGACATGATTTTCGATGTCGAGACGCTGGTCGTGCTGCTGAGTGACGTGATGACGCTGCAGGCCGGCGATGTGATCGTCACGGGCACGCCTGCCGGTATCGGGATGGCGCGCGAACCGCAGCTCTGGATGAAAGCCGGAGACGTGTGCGAAGTCGAGATCGAGCGGCTCGGCGTGTTGCGCAACCCGGTCGCGTACGTGGGGACGGTCCGGCGCGACGCTTGACTTACGCGCATGGTGCTCTGCGCCCGGCTCGCAGGCGTTGTCAGGCAGGTTCTCTACATGCGAGGAGAGGCGGACGCGCGCGTAGGGTGCCGTGATCGTGAGCGTGACAACAGACAGAGGTGCCTGTCACGTTCGGACAGTCTTCTGAGATTTTAAGTGGGACGTCCGATGCGGTTATGCTGGTGATTTAGTCGCAGGCGAAGGATGATTACCCGTCGACGCAAAGAAGTCTGCTGGCTCGTCCGGCCTGGCGAAGTGCCTCCCGTATCTGAAAGATCGACTACAAGAGCTTGATCGGTAAAACGCGATTTGATTCCAAGGGCGATCTCCAGAATGCGACGATGACACTCTATACGTTCAAGAACGGGAAACGCGAAAGCCTGCGCGTACAACATTGAATATCGGGACACCCCGACACGACGTTCGGGGTGTCTGCTTCCTCTCTGGTCAAACGCGCCCGTGCGCTCAGTCGCCTGCAGCCAGGAAGTTCACCGGACCGTCAGTCAAACGCAAAGCGGGGGAACCCGATCCGCCCACGGTGCAGCGCGCTCAAGCTGCGCGGCGAGCGAGAACAGCAGCGACTCTGCGCCGAACGCCCCCGCGAAATGGCTGCCGATCGGCAGGCCTTGCTCGTCCCAGTAAAGCGGCACCGACATCGCGGGCTGACCGGTCGCGTTGAACCATGCCGTGAACGG
The DNA here is from genome assembly GCF_016586105.1 of Burkholderia sp. E168m15. Classification (NCBI taxonomy): domain Bacteria; kingdom Pseudomonadati; phylum Pseudomonadota; class Betaproteobacteria; order Burkholderiales; family Burkholderiaceae; genus Burkholderia; species Burkholderia sp. E168m15. Next base: position 15,665 of record NZ_BCPO01000171.1, on the reverse strand, counting down.
AGAAAACCGATGCGCTCGATCGATGACTTCGCTCAACGACTGCGTGTCGTCCGCGGTCGCAAGTTCGGCCGGCGCAAGCGGCGGCATCGCGAGCGTCGGCGTTAGCAGCACGTCGTAGCGCTCCATCAACCGGCCGAACGTCCGGCCCAATGCATGGATCCAGTCGACGGCGCTCGCGTATTCGGCGCCGCTTGCATTGCCTTTCTCCCGCAGGATGATACGGGTGCGGGCCTCGATTTCGCCGTCGCGTACCGGAAGTCCGCGCTGGTTGCCTATCATGTCGACCAGCGCACGCGTTTGTGCGCCGATGATCGTGAATACACGGTCATAGAACGCCTCCGAATCGACCGGACTATCGAGCGGCTCGACGTGGTGTCCGAGCGAGCGCAGCAACGCGACGGTATGTGCGAGTGCGGGTCGGCAGGCCGGATGAAGCGGCCACGGTGGCGCTTGCTCTATCACGGCGATTTTTAGCGGCCGCGGATCGCGCTGCGTGGCCGCGAGAAACGTCTCCGGTTGGCATGGCGCCGCATAGGGCGCGCCGGTATCGGCGCCCGCGGTCAGGTCCAGCAGGGCGGCGCTGTCGCGAACCGAGCGCGTGATCGCGTGGTTGATGGCCATGCCGGCCCATCCTTCGCCGATCATCGGGCCATTCGGCGTTCGACCGCGTGTCGGCTTCAATCCGAACACGCCGCAGCAGGACGCGGGCACCCTCAGCGAGCCACCGCCGTCGTTGCCGTGCGCGAACGGCAGCACGCGCGCGGCGACAAGCGCTGCCGCGGCGCCGCTCGATCCGCCGGCGCTCACATGCGGATTCCACGGATTGCGTGTGACGCCGAAACGCGCTGAGGAGGTGCAAAACGACGTGCCCAGTTCGGGCGACAGCGAGGTTCCAGCGATCGGTATGCCCGCGCGCCGTAGGCGCCCCACGAGTTCGCCGTCGAAGTCGGGCCGGTAGTCGCCGAACAGGAACGATCCGTTCGCCATGCGTGCGCCGCGCACCGGCATGAAAAGGTCCTTGATGAGTGTCGGGACACCGGCGAGTACGCTCTCGTGGCCAGTGATGGTCGATGCGGCTAGTCTGGCCGTTTCGTCGAGGCGCTCTGCGACGGCATTCAGCGAGGGGTTGATCGCGTCGAGACTGGCGAGGACGGCGTCCAGCAGTTCCGTCGGCGTTACTTCTTTCTCGCGAACGAGCGCCGCGAGCGCGATGCCATCATGCGTGGCGATGAGCGTTTGGAAATCTTTCATAGGTCTATCGTTCGAGAACAAGAAAATGGGAGTGGATCAATCGTCGCCGCGGCTACGAAATGCCGGCAGCAACCACAGCAGTGCCGTGGCGGCTGTACCGGACGCGATGGAGACGATTGCGGGACGCAGTCCGCCGAACGCCTGTGCACATCCGAGCACGACCAACGGGCTGAGGAACTGGCCCAAATAGAGCGCGGCTGTGAAACCGCCCAGGGCGCGGCCACGAATCGCGAGCGATAGCCTGCGCATCAGCGGCAGGATTGCGTTTGGGACCAGCATGCCGCCGCCGAAGCCGTGAATCACGACCGCCACGACGATGGCCGGCACCGTATTGGCGCTCGCAAGCAGATACAGACCCACCGCAAGCAGCACAAGGAGCGCGACATTGACGAAGCGCCGGCCGAGCGAGTCGCGCAACCATGGCCATGCGATGGAGCCGGCCAGCGTCGATAGCAAACCGATACCCGAGACCGCACCGATCATCGTCGACGAGTGCTGCCCGATGTCGATCATCAGCTGCGGCATCTGCACCGGGACCACGAAGGAACTGACCATTCCGACGCAGATCAGCAGATAGCCAATGGCGAGCGTCGACGCGAGCTTGCCGCCGGACAGCGGCGTGCCGCCGTCGCCCGGCTCGGCGGGCCGACCATGACGCAGCGGCTCCCACAGCAGGGCGGCAATCGCAGGTATGAGCAGGATCGGCAGCAGGTAAAGATAGAACGGATAGCGCCATGCGTGCTCGCCGGCCGCGCCGCCGAGCACGAAAAAAATCGTGCCGACGACACCGATCGTGACGACCTGCCGGTTCACGTAGCGCACCCGTTGTTCACCGTGCCAGTAGTCGCCGATTAACGTCGTGCAGCACGTCATCACGCACGCTTCCGCGGCGCCGAGCGCGAACCGGCAGACGAGGATCGCGGTGAAACTGTCGAGCCATGCCGGCGCAGCGCCGACCAGCCCGTACACGAGCGTTGCTAGCAAAAGCAGCATCTTGCGTCCGACGCGATCGGCAAGCCAGCCGGCGAGCGGCGCGCACAGCGCGATCGCAAGGGCGGGGCCCGTCGCGACGAGCGGCACGAGTGCGGCGAGGCGCGGGTTGGCTGGCACGAAGTCCGCCGCGAGTTTCGGCAGGATCGGCGCGATCATGACTGCGCCCATTACGGTGAGACTGCTGCCGAGCAGCAGCACAGCACCCTGGCTGGCGCCGGCTTGCCTAGCGGCACGTGAATATGGCGCGGTATGCGCGGAAGAAAGCGGATTCATCGACTGCTCCCGAATCAGAACATCAGAACGACAGCGCGGCACGCAGCGCGATTTGGTACCCCTGCGCGTGGTTTTGCGCACCGAATTCCTTGTAAACGTGCAGCCATACCGCCGGCTTTCCCTGTTCGACATAGCTGATCGCGGGGCCCACCGCGTTCACGTGCGCGCGGTTGCCGTCGACATTCGGGCCGTGGTCGTTGCTCAGTTGCCGCTCGATGTAGCCGCCGAGGCCGGCGGTGAACGGGCCGATGTGCTGTCCGAGCGCGAATTCCTGGCGGAACCCGGTGCCGCTTCGATAGTTCGTTGCACGGTTCGTCGTGTTCTGATCGACCTCGATGCTGGTCGAGATTTCGAATCCGCTGTCGGTGATGTACGTTGCGCCGATGATCGGCGAGAAGGTCCAGTGGTTGACGCCAGGATTGAAAAGTCGAGTGGACCGATAGGCTCCCGTTGGCGCCTGCACTTGGAGTGCGACGTTGACGAACAGATTAGGCAAAGTCCACGCGAGAATCAGCGGCTGGAAATCCGCATCGCCGATATTGGTCGGATCGGCCGACATTGCGAGCGTTCCCGCGGGCGTCGGTACGTTCACGTGCCCGTTCAGATTCAGGAACGGCACGATCGCGCCGAAGCCGACGTTCGCGCCGAACAGCCTCGCGTTTGTCATTCTGATGTATGCGAGGCTCCACGACGCGGCTGTTAATGAGAAGTCGGCATTGCCGCCGTTGCGCATCGTGTGCGTCGAGTAGTACGCGAAGCGTGTGGCGAGCGTGCCGTTGGGCGTGGGTGGCGGCGTCATCCCCGCGCCGAAATCGAACACGCCGAACGGCGTGATCGGGCCGTCGTTTTCAAGCGCGCCAGCGCTCTGACATGCGAGCGTTGCCGCCAATGTGCCGATCGCGACGACGGTGGTGCGTGTGCGACAGTGCCGCACGCCATGCGGGCGTCTTAGGACTTTCATCGTGCCGTTTCCCGTACAGTTGAAATGTGTACGGAGTCTAGGAACGTCAAAATCCGGCGCGTTATCCGCTTTTGGTAATTATCGTGGGGGGCGTTTGAGCGTATCGGACGGCAGTTCGCCGAACAGTTCCCGGTAGTGCGACGCGAATCGGCTCAGGTGCCAGAAGCCCCAGCGGCACGCGACGTCGCTGACCGAAGCGCTCGCCGGGGAATGTTCGCGCAGTTCGCGACGCACCGCGTTGAGCCGTACCACACGCAAGTACCACGCAGGATGCGTGCCGAGGATTTCCTCGAAGCAGTACTGCAGCTTGCGCCGGCTCGCGCCCACCGCACGGCATACGTCGAGCACGGTCAGTGGAACGCCGGGCTGCGAGATCACGAGCTCGCGCACGCGGTCGACGATGCGACGCCGCGCGGATGGATCGAGCCGAACGGGCCGGCCGGCCGCTTCAAGCGCGTCGACGAGTTCGATCAGAATAGTGTCGCGCAGCGCCTTGCGCGTCTGCAGACGCGCAAGGCGCTGCTCCGACGTGTCTGCAGCGCTGAAACCCGCTACCAGCAAGGATTTCAACGCTTCGTAGCGGGCCACCGGCACGCGCGCGATGCTGGTTTCGCTGGACGGCGTTCCGCCGGCTTCGCCATCGTTATCGCCGAGCCATACCAGCCTGCGAAGCGTATCGGTTGGGACAGTCAGCAATACGACGTCCTGGTGGTCCGGGGTGCGCAACTCCGGCAGCGATGTGCCGCTGGAGACAAGCAGCGCTTTGTCGCGCAGCGGTGAGCCGCCGCAGTATCCGGTGCCTGAGGTTTCCAGCGGGATGCTGAACGACGTGCTACCGGCGCACTGGTCGCCACGTTTCAGCAGCGAGCGATTCACGCGTTCCCTCAGGAGCTGCATCTCGTCGAGGCGGATCGCATGGACGGTACCCTGGAAAGGCCCAGGCGAGAGCTGATCGAGGTGGATCGACCAGCCGTGCGTGCATTCGGCGAGGCTGTCGACGTCATTGCAGGTGAAGCGCCGGATGAACGGCATCCCGTCCGTCGAAGAGTCGCCGGTTGTCGCGGGCGGCAACGGGGTGTACGGCATGGCAGGTTGGGCGATGGACGAAGACCAGTGCCGACAGTGCGCACACCATAAATCATTGACAATGCGTCTTTACCCCGAGGCCGGACGTGCCCGACGCGCTCGCGGCTGGCAGACCTTCGGCCGACGACGTCGGCGGCGAATTCACGAGCCAGCCTCCGTCATCGACTTCCTGATAGCGCCGCATCAGCGGGTTGACTTGGCGAACGCTCAGACCGATCCGTTACGCTGCACGCCCGGGTTTCCAACCCATCTCGGCGATCAGCATCACCTTGGTTCGGTCAAGTTCTCGCATGGCGCACTCAGTGAGATTGAGTACCGGGAGAGTCTGGGGCTGACGACATAACCGATCGTATGTCTATGCAGTTATTACTAGTGCATACAGAAGAGAGACCTAAATTTTCAAAATAATTACAAAAACGACGAATATTAATATTCGCGTAAGAATTTGATCGATGAATTTCAAAAAGAACTCCGGAATTTTGCTAGTGCGGCGAGAATGAGGGCGCGCTGGAGAGTCGATATTTGATCTAGAGCTATTGCATCTTTTATTTATTGTTTGATCAAAAATCTGCAGTTGCTGGATGCACGTCAATGACTATGCCGCGTATAATTAAGTGAATTTGAAAGCCATATTTCATAAATTGCTTTGTACATGAGGGGCCGCCGGGAGATGCAACTTGTTTGACGCCCGGTTATCGCATAAACAGCGGCGCCATTGTGATTGCTGCTCGCACTCCCGTCAGTGCCATCACTTTGCCAACGTTCTCAACTGAGGATCATTATGGTCACCGATCCGTGTTAGTGCGCAGGGATTCGAGAAAAATCCGAGGCCCTGAGCAGTATCCTGGGATACGTGTTGTGTCCCGGCCGAGGTTCGTCCGGCGGCGAATTGCGACTCATAGGTTACCCCCCCCACTGCTTGCCGGCTGCACCTATTTCGCTCTCTTATTTTAAATACAAGGAAAACCAATGAAAGGCAAAAGCAGCACGCGCCTCGTCCTAAGGCTCTCCACCTTGGCCGCGCTCGCCGTGCAAGCGTCCGCGCAAGCGGCCACCTGCACGCCGCAGTGGAGCAGTTCGGCCAGCACCAACACCACGAATCTGCAGAACGCCATCCAACAGTGCGCTGCCAGCGGCACCAGCAGCAGTCCGGGCCTGGTCGACCTGGCCAGCAACAACGGCATCTCGACGGCGGTCATCACCAGCGTGAATCTCGCCAACAATATCGTGCTGAAGTTGGAGAAGGGCTTCACGCTGAAGGGCTCGCCCGCGCAGCCCTCGAGCGGCGCGATGCTGACCGGCAGCAATCTGAGCAACCTGACCATTACCGGCACCGGCGCGATCGACGGCGACGGACAGGACTACTGGCCTGCCGCAGTCGGGCAGAACAATACGGCCCGGCCCAAACTGATCGCCATCACCGGCTCAAACCTGCAGATTGGCTCGAACTTCACCGATGCCGGCAAATCGCAGTCGATCGTGGCCTTCCCGAGTTCGTCCAATGCTACCGGCAGCGCACTGATCATCCGCAACTCGCCGAAGGAGCAACTGGTGATTGAATCGGGCTCGAAGAACGTCACGATCGACGGCGTGTGGATCTACGCGAATCCGAACCGCAATGCCAGCGGTGACGATCTCGCGCCGAACACCGACGCGATCGACATCATCGGCACCCAGACGGCGACCATCAAGAACTGTCTGCTCGACACCGGCGACGACGATATCGCCATCAAGTCAAACGCGGGCGGGGCGGCCACCTCGAGCGTCAACGTCAGCCATTGCGTGGTGGGCGGTGGTCATGGCATCTCGATCGGCGGCCAGGAGGCGGCCGGCACCACGCTCGCCAAGCCCGGCGTCTCGCAGGTGACGGTCGACACGATGCAGTTCAGCGGCACCGACTACGGCTACCGGATCAAGACCGACCAGACCGCCAAGGACAGCGGTGCCACCACCGGCGTGACCTACCGGAACACCTGCATGCGCAACGTCCAGCAGCCCTTCCTGTTCACCTACGCCTACGCCTCGGGCACCGGCGGCGCCCTGCCGATCATCGCCAACGTCACCATCGACAATGTGATCGCCACCGCCACCAAGCAGCAAGGCGCCATAATCGGGCTCTCGAACAGCCTGATGGGCGTGCCAAAATCGGGCGACACGGGAATCAGCATCACCAATAGCCAGATCAGTGGCGGTAAGGCCTTCTCCGTGACCGACGGCGAATTGCAACTGGGCAGCCACAGCAGCGCGACGACCTCGACCGGTTCGAACGGACAAGTAGTGGGGATTCCGGATACCGGCGCGACGCTGTCCTGCCCGAGCAGCATCACGATCCCTGCGCAGATTTGAGCGACATGGGGACACGTCTTCGGTAGGGGCCAAATTAGGATCAAAACGCCTGATGCGTAAGCGCGAAATCCTCCGCACCTAGCCGGCACTGCTGAATCGATCCACGATTGCGTCCGCAACTCACACTTGCGGACGCAACCACGATGACAGCTGACACGATTGACCTCGTTTACCTGCCCCTGAAGGTGATGCACGTTTCGCCGCACGGCAAACGGTCGTTCGATCCAGATGGGAAACGCCGCCTGGTCGAAGCATGCTTGCAACCCGGCGCGTCACTATCGTTGGCCAGGCTGGCTTACCCGGATACGGGAGGCCAATCTGATCCGTTCAATGTCGTGCAAGGGCTGCTCGCCCCATAACGCGGCGTGCGAAGGCTTCTTGGGGTGCTCTTGATTTCCATGCATTTTTCCGGTTAGCCGCCTTTAAGCCCAGTAAGGCTTTGCCATGCGACCCTCAATAAATATCTATACAAATCAATATGATACTGTCTACCCCTCGCTTGAAGATCGTTGGTCGTTGTCAGAAGGTCTGGTCGGCTCGAAACCCCACCGTCGCCGGCTGTGCAAGCAGGCCCGAAAGGCCTTCTTGTTAGGCTCGTTGACTGGTTGACAGGACGGCGTTGTCGGACGCGGTACTCGGCAGGATCCGCTTCGCATAGAGCGCTGTCGATGGCGGTCAAAATCCGCGCTTTTCCGGCGGCGTCACGTCGCGGCGGCATGACACAAATGTAAAAGTCGGCGTTTTGGACGCGACCAACCTGTCGGAAGCGGGATGTTGATGCGGGGCGCGACGTAAGGAGCCCGTAGGGTGACTGGAGACGCGCCCCGCGTCGCATTGGGCGATGCGCATGGTAGAAAGGCGTTTGCCGAAGAAGAACAACAGGCGCGGCACCGGCCTCAACCGCCAAGTCCAGTACGGTGCCGCACCTCCACATAGGATCCAGATGGCAGGCCCGTCGGCCGGCCGGAGAGCCGTGTGAGCGATCAGTATCGCATTGCTCGCGCGGCCCGTCGACCTCAGTCGACTCCTCGTCTTTGGCGTTCTCGAGGAACCGCCAATGCAGCCGCCCACGGGCCGCCTGTACCTGTGCGCCCGTTGCCGGGCGCAGGTCTTCATCTGCCGCCGGTGCGATCGCGGCAATCGATATTGCCGGAATTGCGCCGCCGACGTACGCCGTGACCGTGTGCGCGAGGCTGGACGACGCTATCAGCGCACGCGCCGTGGGCGCGTTGCTCACGCGGCTCGAGCCAAGCGCTATCGGGCTCGGCGCAATAAAGTGACGCATCAGGGTTCACCTGACGTGCCCGCCGATGGTGTACTGCAACCGGACCGTGACGCCGCCATTGCACTCGCCAACGCCGCCGCCCATCCGGCGGCGGCGCAGCCGTTGCGTTGCCATTGCTGCGGCGGCTTGTTGCTGCCACTGGTGCGAACCGGCTTCGTGCGCCGTCGCGGTCCCCGTCGTGTTCGCTCCGAAGGGGCCTCCTTCGGGCGGTGCCCTGATCGCGGAGACCCCGATGACGATTCCGGTTGAACTCGAAGCGCAGATCCTGCGCCTGTATTACGCCGAGAAATGGCCGTGCGGCACCATTGCCAAGCAGTTGCGCGTGCATCGTGAGACGGCGCAGCGCGTGATTGCCCATGCCGGGCTGCCCCGGATTGGGCCGCAGCCGAAACCCTCGATGATCGAACCGTACCTGCCGTTCATCCGGCAGACACTGACGAAATACCCAACGCTGACGGCCAGCCGCCTCTATGTGATGGTTCGCGAGCGCGGCTACAAAGGGGCGCCGGACCACTTCCGGCATCTGATCTCACTGCACCGCCCCCGGAAACCTGCGGAGGCCTTCCTGCGTCTGCGCACGCTCCCCGGCGAGCAGGCCCAGGTCGATTGGGGGCACTTCGGCCACTGATGGCGTTCGTGATGGTGCTCTCATACTCGCGCGATATCTACCTGCGCTTCTTCCTTGATGCGCGAATGGAGAACTTCCTGCGCGGCCACATCGGCGCGTTTAACACATGGTGTGGACTACCAAGAGTCCTGCTGTACGACAACCTGAAATCGGCCGTGCTCGAGCGCGTTGGTGATGCGATCCGCTTCCATCCGACGCTGCTCGCGTTCGCCGGCCACTACCGCTTCGAGCCTCGGCCTGTCGCCGTTGCGCGCGGCAACGAGAAGGGACGCGTGGAACGCGCGATCCGCCATGTTCGAGAAGCCTTCTTCGCCGCGCGCAAGTACACCGATCTCGATGATCTGAACGCGCAAGCCGAGCAATGGTGCCGTACCCAGGCGGCCGACCGGCCATGCCCTGAGGATCGCACGATGACCGTGCGCGAAGCGTTCGCTCGCGAGCAGCCGTTGTTGTTGACGTTGCCCGACAATCCATACCCCGTCGAAGAGCAACTGGCCGTGAAGGTGGGCAAGACGCCGTACGTGCGCTTCGACCTGAACGATTACACGATCCCGCATACCCACGTGCGTCGCACGTTGACCGTCCGGGCCGACCTCAACCAGGTGCGGGTGTTCGACGGTGCCGAGATGATCGCCAGCCATCGACGTTGCTACGACCGGGCCGAACAGATCGAAGACCCACAGCACCTTAAAACGCTCGAGCAGTTCAAACGCGAAGCCCGGCAGCACCGCGGCGTCAACAGCCTGACCCGAGCGGTACCGGCCTGCGAGCTCCTGCTGATCCGTGCGGCCGAACGTGGCGCAAGCGTCGGCGGGCTGACGAGCTCGCTGCTACGCCTGCTCGACCGCTACGGCGCTGCCGAATTGCAGGCCGCCGTCGAAGACGCGTTGCGTGCGGGATCGGCGCATACCAATACCGTACGGGCCGCGCTGGAGCGCCGCCGCGCCGCGCGCGGCGCACCGCCTCCCGTTGCCATGAATCTGCCGGAGCACGTACGGCGCAAGGATGCGCCCGTCCAGCCGCACCGGCTCGATACCTACGATCAACTGACTGCGGAGAAAAAGGATGACGTCGACCCCGAACAACAATGAGATGCTGCGTTCGCGCGCCAGGGCGTTACGCCTGAACGGCCTCGTCGAGCATTGGTCCGAAGTCGACGGCTCCACCTGGCTTGCGCCGTTGCTGCAGTGGGAGGAAGACGAACGGGCCCATCGATCACTGCAACGGCGCATTCGCGCCGCGAAGCTGAGCAAGTTCAAGACGCTGACCGACTTCGACTGGGACTGGCCCAAGCGGATCGACCGCGCGGCGGTCGAGGACCTGATGTCGCTCTCGTTCCTCGACGACGCGACCAACATCGTGTTCATCGGCCCGAACGGCGTGGGCAAATCGACGCTGGCGCAGAACGTCGCGCACCATGCGCTGATCCAGGGCCGCACGGTGCTGTTCAAGTCGGCTAGCGAGATGCTCGGCGAACTCGCGGCACTGGACAGCGATTCGGCGCTGCGCCGCCGCTTGCATCACTATGCCACGCCGGACATCCTCGTGATCGACGAGGTCGGCTATCTCTCGTACTCGAACCGCCACGCCGACTTGCTGTTCGAACTCGTCAGCCGTCGATATGAGGCCCGATCGACCATCGTGACGACCAACAAGCCGTTCGCGGAATGGTCGGAGGTGTTCCCGAACGCCGCCTGCGTAGTGTCGCTGGTCGACCGTCTCGTGCATCGCGCCGAGGTGATCTCGATCGAAGGCGAATCGTATCGGCTCAAAGAGGCCCGCGAGCGCAACGAAGCGCGGGCCCGGCAGCGCAAGACGCGCAAACCTGCCGCAAAGAAGGGGCCGACGTCATGAGCCGCGCACCGTTGCTGCCCTCCGGGCGCCGGCGTGGCCTGCCGTTCGTCGTGCCCGACGACTGGACGCCCGAACAGGCGCTGGCTGCGTATGAACTGCTCGAGGATCTGCTCGCCGTGATCACCGACTTCTACGGCGCCCAACTCCACGAACAGCTGCGTGAGCAGCGCACGTCACGACCGGGTATCCGAACGCGAAAGCTCGACCCGCCGTTCTGAACAGCGCCACCGCCGCATCACGTCAAAGGGGCCCGAGGGCCCCTTCGTACTTGAGCGAATCACTCAGCATTGCACCGCCATTTAAGCGCGGTTTTACACCGCCATCAACAGCCCCATAGCGCGCATCGCTATCAACCTCCCGCCACGGTCCGTCGAGCCAGGCTGGATTCCAACAATATCGACACGAGACTCACTGTCTGACTGGCTACAAAATTCCGCCGCAGGTCACAGGTGACCTGAGACGGATCGTGTAGCCAAACGGCAAGTGAGTTCTCTTATCCTAGAGGCAAGGAGAACTCGATGAAGAAGCGACATACCGACGAACAGATCATCCGCATCCTGCGGGAAGCCGAGAGCCAGGAGGTACCGGTCAAGGATCTGTGCAAGCGGCACAACATCTCGGAGCAGACGTTCTACCGGTGGCGCACCAAGTTCGGTGGCATGGACGTGGCCGAAGCACGTCGGCTCAAGGAACTGGAATCGGAGAACGAGAAGCTCAAGCGGCTGGTGGCCGAGCAATTGCTGGTGATCGACGGCTTGAAGGAGTTCAGCCGAAAAAAATGAATTCCCCGACGGGCCGGCGCGAAGCGCTGGAAGTCCTGACTCGGCGGGGATTATCGCAACGCAAGGCATGTCGTTACCTGGGGCTGAGCCGCCGGGTGGCGATCTACACGCTCAAGCAACCGGAGAAAGACCGGAGCTTGGGCGAGCGGTTGATCGCGGCTTCCCAAGAGGTGCCACGCTTCGGTTATCGTCGGATCTCGGCTTGGCTGTCGTTGGGCGAATCGCGTGTGCGCCGGATGTGGCGTGCGCTGAAGCTGAACATCCCGAAGCGCCGGCCGCGTCGACGGCGTTGCGGCAGCGATATTCGCCTGCCGGGTGCGACGAAACCCAATTCGGTCTGGAGCTACGACTTCGTCCACGACCAGTTGGTCGACGGTCGAGTCTTGAAGATGCTGTGCGTGATCGACGAATACACCCGCGAATGCCTAGCAATCGAGGTCGGGGCCAGCTTGCGTTCGCAAGACGTGATCCTGGTCCTGTCGCGATTGATGCGCCTATACGGCAAGCCGGCGTTCATTCGGTCCGACAACGGCGCGGAATTTACGGCGGCCAAGGTTATGCGCTGGCTGCGTGACGCGGCAATCGGGCCAGCCTTCATTACGCCCGGTAACCCGTGGCAAAACGGCTTCGTCGAAAGCTTCAACGGCAAGCTGCGCGACGAGCTGCTGAATCGGGAATGGTTCCGCAGCCGCGCCGAGGCCAAGGTGCTCATCGAGCGCTGGCGACAGTTCTACAACGAGCGTCGGCCGCATAGCGCTCATCGTTACCAACCTCCTGCCACGGTCCGTCGAGCCTGGCTGGATTCCGAGAATATCGACAGGCGACTCACTGCTTAACTGGCTACAAGATCCCACCGCAGGTCACAGGATTTCTAGAGCAGATCATTACAATCGGCAGCGCATGCCCACGTCGATCGACTACCTCACTCCCGTCGAATACGAAACCCGACGCTGCATGACATGCTGAACGTGAAAACGAGGCAGGGTCAATCCGGGTGGGCGTGGATTGTGCAGACAGTCTCTGCACAATCCGGTCTGCAGGCCACGTCGAGTAAAAAGCTCGCATCTGCGCGAGATTGCGCCATCCGAAACTACGACCGAATCACTCTGACAGCCCGGCGCCCAAACGGCGGATCACCGCGTCGCCATAAGCGGGCCGCCCCTTCCCGCCCTGCTCGAACTCAACGATTCGTCGCCCGATCTCCCAATATGTCGCCGTCATCAGGGCGTTCACCGTGCGAGCCGTCGCTTCGCGCGACGACGCAACTACATCGGCAATTTCACGGTGCAGTCCGGCATAAGCGGCCTGCCCGACATCGAGCTGCGTCACAGTGCGTTCACCGCGTCCTTAAACGCCTCGCGCCGTAGCCCAGTATTACCGACTCCGTCATTTCCCGCAGGATAGCTTCCGCTACTTCACCGTTGCCAATGGCATGAACAATGCCAGCGGGTCGCTAGTCAGCGGCGCGAAGCCGAAATGCCGGTAGAACGCCGCAGCCGTTTCGTCCTTTGCGTCGACCGTCAGAGCCACCGCAGCGATTTCGGACTTTGCGGCACGTTGCAGCGCGTTGACCAGCAGCGCTGCGCCGAGTCGCCTGCCGCGATATGCCTGATCGACGGCCAGGCGCCCCATGCGCACCACCGGGATCGCAGGATAACGGGGCAACTTGCGCGCGATGGCGTGCGGCAAATCCGTGAGCGCGACGCTGGCGGCAGACAGTGTGTAGTAGCCCGCGACAACGTTGCCGTCGAGCATCACGAAACAGGCGGCCACCCTGCGGCGTACGTCCTGCGTAACCACCTCGCGCAGATATCGATCAAGCGCGGGCGTGCCGCATGCGAATCGAGATCGATCATGAGCCGCCTCAAGGGCGGCCACTACCAACTGCGCACCGCTCATGCGTTACGCAGCAGTTGATCGTGAAGATCGATCGCGCGCTTGAGCGCGTCGACCGGCTCGGCGGGCGTCAGGATCGCGTGCGCGAACCGTTCCGATTCCGCGACCGACAGGCGGATCACTTCCGCGTCGGCAATCGCGCGTTGCGCCGCCTCCCGGGCGGCCGAGACGACGAAATCGGACATCGTGCGCCCCTGAATCTCGGCAGCGCGCCGGATCGCCGCGTGCACATCCGTTTCGATGCGGGCCTCAAATCGTGTGGTAGCCATGGTCACTCACCTCCTCACGCCATTGTACGGAAAATTGCCGGGGCGATCAAGGTGTACGGAAAATTGCCGAGTCACTATCGCGCAAATTGAAAATGCTGGGCGACGTGTTTGACGCATCGCGAAGTCTCTTCGCACTTGTAGACCAAAATAAAGTCGTCAAATTACGGGCCAGAAGCCTTGATCCGCGAGGATTCCGGAGTGACGGAACTACATTGCGCTATGTGACGGTCATCCGCTACCAGAAAGGCTTTGGCGGGCCGCCCAGCGCTTCGCCGTGGGTCGAATGGGTGCGCCAGCGTGGCGGCTGGTGGAGCAGCCCCCCTGAAACACCGGACCGTCTTGGCGCCCCGCCCGTTGCGCTGATTCGTGGCGTTGGCCGGCTTGGCCGCACCGGCAGGGTAGCCAAGATGATGATTCATCTCGCCGCTCAGTGCTCGCTCGATCAGCGCCTTCTTGAGCGCCAGCGTCGCGGCATTGATGGCTTCTGCTGTCATTGGACCGTTGCCAAACTGCTCAAGCAGTTCGGCCGGAATCGCCGGCAGTTCCACCGGCTGGGCTTTCGGTTTGCGAGGCATACACTCTCCTTGAGAGAATGTTATGCCTTAAACACGAAATTCCTGACAGGCCCGATATCGGAGCAGACGTATTACCGATGGAAGAAGCAGTACGCGGGTCTGGAGTCGAACCAGGTCCGCGAACTGAAGCAACTCCAGGATGAGAACGAGCGGCTCAAGAAGCTAGTTGCGGAGCTGAGTCTGGACAAGGCCATCCTGCAGGATATCGCCACAAAAAAGTGGCCGCGCCCGCGCTGAAGAGACAGGCAGTGAGCTACATCGTGGATCACTACGGTCTTCCGACGCAGCGGGCGTGCCGGCTGGTCAAGCAAGCTCGCAGTACCCACTACTATCGCAGCGTCAAGGACCCGCAAACGGCACTGCGTCAACGCATGCGCGAGATTGCGCAGACGCGCGTTCGATATGGCTACCGGCGCGTGCACGTGCTGCTCAAGCGTGAAGGTTGGCGTGTGAGCCGTAATCGGGTCTATCGGCTCGACGCCGAAGAGCAGCTTCAACTGCGTTCGAAGCTACCCAAGCGCCGCAAGATGGTGGTGTCGCGCCGCGAGCGTTGCGTGCCGGTTCGTCCCAATGAAGTCTGGAGTCTGGACTTTGTGGCGGACCAGTTAGCCGACGGCACCCGCTTGCGCGCCCTGACGGTCGCGGACATCTTTAGCCGTGAAGCGCTGGCCATTGAAGTAGGCAAGCGCTTGCGTGCCGAGGACGTCGTGTCAGTGCTGAATCGTTTGGTGGCTCAGCGCCGCGCACCGAGGTTCCTGTTCGCCGATAACGGCAGCGAATTCTCGGGTCGCCTGCTGGACATGTGGGCCTACCACTACAAGGTGCAGATCGACTTCAGCCGGCCAGGCAAGCCCACCGACAACAGCTTCATCGAGACATTCAACGGCTCGTTCAGGGACGAATGTCTGAACCTGCACTGGTTCGAATCGTTGGCGGAAGCCAAACGAGAGATCGAGGCTTGGCGCCGCGACTACAATGAGACTCGACCTCACATGGCGCTCAAAGAGCTAACACCGGGTGAATTCGCCCGGCAATACAGCCTTCGGCCCACGGCCGAAGGCTCATGAAAGACCGAACACTAACGCTCGGCACTGTCCAAGAAATCCAAGCGGTTCAGGTGGATATCTGAATCCAGGTATGACAAGGCTTGTAATGCCTAGGTCGAAATCTCCGCACTTGAACGCACCGGCATACCGAGTATTCGGTTCATGGCGATATGGAAGTAGATTTCAGCTGGACATTGGGGCTTCAATTTGCGCCGATGCCGCCACCCTAACAGTCCGCTGGTTAGCCTAGGCAGCGGGCCCTGTGGAGTTGCCCCTGTAACTCAGGACACGCGGACACCGTTAGGTTGATGACACCGCATTACGCCTGAACTCGCGAGGCGAGCGGTATTTCAAGGCTTTGTGCGGGTGGCGCTCATTGTAGTGTTCAAACGCGATAGCCAGACGCGAGAGCGCTGTTGG